>JALWEW010000069.1 GCA_027039295.1 Acidilobaceae archaeon | reverse complement strand
CTCACCAGGAGCCTCCCGAGGGTGCTCTTCCCGCAGCCGCTCTCCCCGACCAGCCCCAGCGTCTTGCCTCTCTCAATCTTGAGATCAACACCGTCGACAGCCCTCACGTAGCCTATGGTCCTGAAGACCCCCTTGACGGGGAAGTACTTCTTGAGGTTCCTAGCCTCGACCAGGACCTCGCCAGCCACCTCCGGGGCACCCCCTACCTGGCGTAGAGCCAGCACGCCACCCTGTGGTGCTCGTCGACCCAGATCTCGGGCGGCTTCTCGCGCTTGCAGACATCCATGGTGTAGGGGCAACGAGGGTGGAACCTGCAGCCCGGGGGCGGCTCTATTAGGTTCGGCACGGTCCCGGGTATGGCCTCGAGCTTTATGGTCCTCCTACCCGGGTGGGGCACGGCCCTGAGTAGGGCCCTCGTGTAGGGGTGTAGTGGCTTCTCGAAGAGGTCGTAGACGGGTGCCTCCTCTACTATCACGCCAGCGTACATCACGGCTACCCTGTCGCATACCTCGGCTACGAGGCCCATGTTGTGGGTTATCAGGAGTATTGTGAGGCCCTCCCTCCTCTTGAGGTCCATCAGCAGGTCCATGAGCTGGGCCTGCACGGTGGCGTCGAGGGCCGTGGTGGGCTCATCCGCTATCAGGAGCCTGGGCCTGTTGCTCAGGGCTATGCCTATTACGCCCCTCTGCCTCATGCCCCCGCTCAGCTCGTGGGGGTAGCTCCTGGCCCTCCTCTCGGGGTCGGGCATGAGGACTCTCCTGAGCACCTCAACGGCCCTTATCATGCCCTCCTTCAGCTTGGCCACGGTGCCGTGCTCGTACATCGTCTCGGCCACCTGGTAGCCTATGGTGTAGAGGGGGTCCAGTGCGGCTGTCGGGTCCTGGAAGACGTAGGCTATCTCGGCCCCCCTGATCTTGTTGAGCTCCTCCTCGCTGAGACTCATTATGTCGACCCGCTCGCCGTCCCTGTAGTAGTAGATCTCGCCCTCCTCGATCCTACCTGGAGGCCTTATGAGCCTGGTGAGCGCCCTGGCAGTGACGCTCTTGCCGCAGCCGGTCTCGCCTACGAGGCAGTAGGTCTCGCCCTTGCATATCCTGAATGATACGCCGTCTATGGCCTTAACCACCCCGGCGTAGGTGTAGAAGTTCACCTTGAGGTTCTTGACCTCTATTATGGGTGTGCACATCTCACTCACTTCTCCTCTCCCTCCGCGCGCTTCTTCTTCACCTTGAACTCTATGCTCCTCCTAGTCTTCGGGTCCAGCACGTCTCGGAGTGTGTCTCCTATCAAGTTGAACCCCAGCACGGTGAGGAATATCGCTAGGCCGGGGTAGGCCACTAGCCAGTAGGCCCTCGGGAAGAACTCGGAGCCGTCGTAGATTATCCTCCCCCAATCCGCTATAGGCGGCACGGCGCCGACGCCGAGGAAGCTGAGGCCGGCCTCGGTCAGTATGACCCCGCCGAAGTCCAGCGTGAGGTAGACCAGCAGGGGGCCGAGTATGTTCGGGAATATGTGCCTGAAGAGTATTGTCCTAGTCGGCAGCCCCAAGGCCTTGGCTGCCTCGACGTAGACGTTCTCCCTCTCACTAAGCGTCATGCCCCTGGCCAGCCTGGCGTAGCCGGGCCACCAGACTATCCAGAGGGCTACTATCACGCTCACGAGGCTCGCCATTGCACCGACGTGCTGGGGCCTCAGGGCGAAGAGTTTGAGGAAGAACTCTGCTACCAGCTTGTGGCTCGCAAGGAAGCCCTGGATCCTCGTGGGTAGCACGGCCGAGAACGCCATTGCCAGTATGAGGCCTGGGAAGGCTAGGAAGATATCGGTAAGCCTCATGAGGGCCTCGTCAACCTTGCCGCCGTAGTAGCCAGCTACAAGGCCTATCAGTATGCCTATCCAGGGGCCTACTAGCATCACTAGTATCGCAACAACCAGGCTCGTGCGGGCGCCGTAGAGGATCCTGCTGAACAGGTCCCTACCCTGCCCGTCACCCCCCAGTAGGAGCTTGTAGTGGCCCGGCTTCACGCCGAATATCTCGGCTAGGCTGTTGTTGGGTACCGTTATCACGGTGCCAGGCTTGGCTAGGTATGCCTTCTGGTCGAAGAATGTGAGCTGGATGTCGTAGCGGAAGGGGGCTACGTAGGGGCCTATAACGGCTATGACGAGGAATACCGTGACCAGGGCGGCCCCAATCACCCCTGGGGGGCTCCTGTGGAAGGCGTAGGCCATCAGCTTCCACTCGTTGACCCTGCTCCTATTCCTCTCACGCCACCCGGGCCGGATCCTATCCATTAGGGCGGCGAACGCGTCTATCGTGGCATCCGAGAGGCGGTCGAGGAGCTTCTTCTCGTAGACCTCCTCGGCGGCCACTAGTACCTCACCCTGGGGTCTATCCAGGCGTAGAGTATGTCCACGATAAGGTTGGCGGTGATATAGATTATCGCCACGAAAAACACCGAGCCCGTCAGGGCCAGGTAGTCGTAGGACTGTATTGACTGGTACATGTAGTTACCCAGCCCCGGCAGGCCGAAGATGGTCTCCGTTATGGGGGCACCAGCAAGGAGGCCCCCGAACATGAGGCCGAGCACCGTCACGACAGGTACCAGCGCGTTCCTGAAGACGTGCCTGTATATCCTCCACTTCGACAGGCCGCGGGCCAGAGCGTAGTCCGTGAAGTCCGCGCTATAGGCGTCTAGGAAGCTGTTCCTCACAATCCTAGCCACCACCCCCGTGCCAGCGAAGCCGAGCACGAAGCCTGGGAGCCAGTACCTATGGATCACCTCGGCGAAGGTCTTGAAGTCGAGCTTTAGGAGTGAGTCGATGAGAGGGACCCCCGTTATCGAGTAGGGGGGCGTGGGCGTGCCCGATAGTGTTATCCAGTGGAGCTTAGTGAAGAAGAGGTATATCAGGAGGTAGGCAAGCCAGAATATCGGTGTGGAGACCCCTATGAGAGCGAATATCCTCACAACCGTGTCTATCCATGTGTCCTTCTTGAGGGCCGAGACTATGCCAAGGGGTATGCCAAGCGCTAGGACGAATACGAAAGCTATAATAGTGAGCTGGAGCGTGACGGGGAAGACCTCCTTGAGGTCCTCCCAGACGTAGTCGTGTGTGACTGGGCTAACCATCTCGTTTGTTAGAAGCCCCTTCATTATGTAGTAGTACTGGACAAGCACGTTATCATTTAAGTGATACTCCCTAATGAGCTCTTTAACAACCTGGGGATTAGCCTTCTGGCCCCCCGCCCACAGGAGGGCGGGGTTAGCCGGAACCACAGCCGCTATTATGAAAACTATGAAGGTAACACCTATCAACGTGGGAATGAAGGTGATGAGCCTGCGTATTACGAATCTACGCAGCTCAGCCACCGAGCAGCCCCCAGGGCTCCACGGGGCCTACCGCCGGCCCGGGGGCTAATTATGCTACACGACCCCAAGGACATGGGTGT
>JALWEW010000068.1 GCA_027039295.1 Acidilobaceae archaeon | reverse complement strand
GACGCGCTCCAGCTCCTAGCCCACCTACGGGAGAGCTATGGCGCAGAGGGGGCCCTCGAGTTCACTGGGCGCCGCGGGTACAGGGTGTGGGTCTTCCTCTCCCGTCCCCTCGACCCGAGCATACACTCCGACTTCGCCAGGGCCCTGCTGGGGCGCCTGAGGCCCGCGACGCTAGACCTCGCCGCGACCCTCGACAGGCGGCACCTCTTCAGGATACCCTACACCCGCCACGAGGCTACGGGGAAGAGAGCCAGGTTCCTGGACCCGCGCGGCCTGCAGCCCCTGAGGATCGAGGACTGGGACTACAGCCTCTACGAGCCCCTCGACCCAGCACGGGTCAGGGTAGTGCGGGTGGTAGTGGAGCCGCCCAGGATTGTAGTGGCGAGGCGGCCCAGGCACGCCCCGAGCCTGTACCGATACGTGGAAGCCGTCCTCGAGGCTGGTCTTCCAGACGGTAGGAAGCGGTTCATCCTCTATGTGGCCTCGCGCTACCTCGTGAATGTGAAGGGCCTCAGCGTGGACGAGGCGCTAGAGGTGTTGAGGGGGTTCCTAGAGGCCAGCTGCAGGAATCACGGTAACTGCGGCAGGGTATACCATAGCTGGCTCAGGAGTGTTCTGAGAGGTGTAAGTGAGAAGCGGCTGCTCCCACCTGGCCTATCCAGGCTTAGGGAGAAGGATCCCGAGCTCTACACGCTGGTAAGCAAGGCGGCAGGCCTAACGGATCAGCCTGCTGAGCACTCGAGGACGGCCTCGCTACAACTGTTCCCAGAGCCCATACGCTCCTTCCTCGAGGACACGGGCCTCACCATGTTCACCTACGAGGATCTTA
Organism: Acidilobaceae archaeon; assembly: GCA_027039295.1. Taxonomy (GTDB): domain Archaea; phylum Thermoproteota; class Thermoprotei_A; order Sulfolobales; family Acidilobaceae; genus Calypsonella. The sequence continues at coordinate 2,633 of JALWEW010000068.1, read as the reverse complement.
AGCAGTGGCTCGAGGCGAGGAAGGGCAGGGTCACGAGCGGCGAGTGGAGCCGCGTGACCAGGCAGCTGAGAAGGCTGGCCGAGGAAGGGCTCCTCGGCAGGATGTACCTAGTGGACGGGGAGTGGAAGGACTACGGCCCAGGCCCCGTGGAGAAACCGCCCTCGAACAAGGCGAAGTTCTACCTTGTATAATAAAGTAAGAGGCTACTCGGCGGCCCCCGCGCTGTGGTCCTGGGGCGGCAGTATCTCGTATGCGCGTCTCGAGACCCGCCTTGCTAGGCCCTGCCTCTCGAGCCAGGCGAGCACCCTGCCTGCCGCCCTGGGGCTCACGCCCAGTAGCTGTGAGGCCCTAGCGGGCGTCAGGTAGCGGCCCCCGCGGGCCAGCGCCCTCGCCACGAGCACTGGGTCAAGGGCGACCCTCAACTCTCCCCGCCCCCCTCGGCTCCGCCGTCTCCCTTGGCCCGTAGTACCTGGCTCCTGTCTGGGAGTATGCCTGCGAGTTCCGCTTCCAGCTCGTAGAGCTCCGCCTCGAGGTCGTTCAGCGCCCTCTTAACCGCGCGCTGCACATGCTCGGGCAGGTCCCGCCAGTACTTCCTAGCCAGCTCGCTCAGGGCGAGCCTCGCACCCTGCAGCTCCCAGTAGTACAGCACCCTGAGGTCCTCGAGGTCCAAGAGCCACACACTAATACCATGAGCCACCACACACCACCCCGCTTACGTTCACGTAAGCATACTAACGAGCAACCCCTATAAGCCTTACGTTAGCATACGTAAGCGTGGGTGAGCGAGTGGAAGTCGAGGTCGTGAAGCTTAGGAAGCGCACCTCTGGCAGCGGCCACGTAACCTACGAGATAACAATCCCAAGGTCCTTCATAGAGAAGCTAGGCTGGCAGCCAGGCACAAAGCTCCTACTCAAACTAGAAGGCTCCAGGATAATAGTCGAGAAGCCAGAATAGCATACTAGCATACTAACCATAGGTGAGAGGTTGAGTGAGAGAGCCTTCTGGGGGCTTGTACTACAACGTAGTACGTAGTACAAGCCTGGAAGAGGAGAAGAATGAGCGAGAGAGTCCAGGAGCTACCCCCACCCCTCAGGTACCCTACACACCATAGGCCAGCCCGCCTGGCAGGCGCGGCCATTTCTCGGGGGTCTCCTGGGATGAGCGGCGTGTCACGTGACACATTGTGACACGCGCCCCAGATAGGGATCGCATACCGAGCCCTCACCTCTGGTTAGTACGCTAGCAGGCTAGCTAGGCCTGTTCCTTGTTCCTTTCACGGCTGGGGGCTCTAGGGCTGTCACCCTATGCTAGGAGCTTGTTCTCCGTGGAAGAGGTACTCCCCGCCATACGGTAAGGTGCTAACAAACTGCTGGGTACAGGGGCTAGGCGGCCCCCTAGGGGTGGCTCCAGGCCGATACTCTTTACTCCCTACTCCCTGGGTGCTAGCCCTTGTACCTATATTATGGGGCTTGGCTAGGGCAGGTTCGAGGGTATCCATGACGAGAGGAGAGTGAGGAAGCGTAGGGCGTTCACGTGCTCGCCCCTAGAAGCCATGGCTTGCTCCGTGAGCCTGTAGGCGTCGCACTCTCTCTCCCTAATGTAGGTCTTCTCTGGCCCCACGCCAGCCTCTACAAGGCCGCCTAGGAGCTCGAGGAGCCGCTGCCAGCCCTCGGGATCCCCCAAGCTGAAGGTTACGTAGGTCGTTATGCATACTTCCCTGAGGCCGAGGTGCCTGGCCGCGGCAGCCTCTGGCCAGCCCTCGCCTAGTAGGGTCTCGAGGATCCAGGGGTTGAAGTACGGGGGCCCGCGGTTGCGGGCTATGAAGTGGTACACGTCGCCGCCCTTGAACCACTCCTTGTCCCAGTCGTCGTACCAGTAGACGTCCACCCTGTCCTCGCCTACCACGTAATAGTGGTCGAGGCCCTGCCTCTGGGCTTCCTCGGGGCTCCTCGGGGCGAAGTCCCTGGCTACTAGCCTGAGGAAGGGCTGGGGCCTGGCCTGGAGTATCCTGAAGGCCAGGTCTGGGTTCGCCCTCGCATACCTGTAGAGGATCCTGGGCTCGAGGCTCAGGATGTACGCGACCTCGTAGAGTGGCACCTTGACCCTGTGCAGGCCCTCGAGCCAGCCCCTCACCAGGTCCTCGACCACGCTGCTCACGGGCGGCACGCTGGCCCGCCTACCCCTGAACCTCTTACCCACCTCGCGCTTGAACCGCTTCCAGAGGGCCTCGTCCACGAGGATAGACGTCTTCACCCTGCCCATCAGGAGCCCCACCATCTAAGCGCGGCCGAGAGGGCCTTAAACAAACTGGCACCCAGCCCGCTCCTTCAAAGCAGGCCTTTGAAGCCGAGCATCATCATTTTTTGAAGCCGACCATGCGGGTATATAAGGTGGGGGCGCTTGCGGGCATGGGAGAAGACATATTAGAGTGCCTCGGCCATGCTGCTTCAAAACTGGGCTTCAAAATGTACATATTCGTTAAACGTGTCAAGAGCGGCGGCAAAACGTATTACTACCTCGTAATAGAACAGTACGACCCCGAAACAAAGCGCAAGAAGGTTCTGCTACACCTGAGCCTCAGGAAGATCCTCGAGTGGTACATGAACAACGAGGGGGACGGGAAGGAGTTCTCG
>JALWEW010000067.1 GCA_027039295.1 Acidilobaceae archaeon | reverse complement strand
GCATCCTCCTACGTGCTAGTTCCATGTCGACAGAGCCAAGCCACTGCAGGGGCGTTGAGGGTTTGGGTATGAGGGGGTTCGCTGATACCCTCAGCTGGCCCCCGCGTGAGCGGGCCTCCCGGGCCGCCTCCACGATGAGGTTTATAGTGTCCTCGTAGTCGTCCTCTGTCTCGTGGTGCGTCGGCGTTATGATGTACAGCTTCACAGACCTTATACCAGCCTCCACGGCCTCCGCTACAACGTTGACCACGCGCTCCGGGTTTATGAGCTTGTTCAGTAGCCTCCCGACCCTGCAGCTGCCAGTCTCCGGCGCTATCGCTATGCTCCTTTGCCCGCCTTCCGCTATTAGCTCGAGCCTCCTCCTGGTTAGTGTATCGACACGCAGGCTCGGCACACTCACCTCGACGCCCAGCTCCTCGACCGCGTAGGCTAGTATGGCCTCTGCGCTCGGGTTATCGAAGAAGGAGAGGCTGTAGAATGAAACCTTGTGGAGGCCGCTGGCGGCGAGGCCCTCCTCTAGCAGGTCCCTGAGTCTCCCGTAACTCCTATGTCTCGGTGGTCTGAATATGTAGCCCTCCATGCAGAACCTGCATCCCCTACTGCATCCCCTACTAGCCTCGAGGGGGTAGGAGCGGCCCCAGACGGGTTCAACCCCCCGCGGTATCTCAATCCTAGTCGGGTACCACGAGGAGTCTAGATCCTCCACGTACACCTTATCCACGGGTACATCCGACACGCCAGGAACTAAGAGGCCCTCATCCGCGAGGGCCCTCAGCCTTGACGGCCTTGACGGCCTCTCGAGCGAGGCAACTATAGCGTCTAGGACGGGCTCAGCCTCGCCCGGGAGTATGGCGTCGGAGAAGCCCAGGGCTGGTATGGGGTTAGCTGTCACCAGGGGGCCCCCAGTGATCACTATCGGGCCCTCGCGCCGCGGGCTGCGGGGGTCGAGGCCGGACTCTGCGAGGGCCGAGACTATCCGTGGGAGGCCTAGTTCGTAGAACGCACTTACAAGGATTGCGTCGAGGCTCCTTGGGGAGGGGGCCCTAGGGCTCCCGGCTCTCAGGTGGCCCTCCCAGTCTATGAAGTATGCGTAGACGGGCACACGAGCCTCCTGGCTTAGGTAGCCTAGGAGCATGTGATACGCGGCGCTCGAGAGCGCAGCCTCGAGGGGCGCCGGGTATAGTATGCCTATCCTCATGACGCCTAGCACCTATAGTCTGCCCTGCTCGGGACGTCCCGATGCACGATGCAGCCAGGCCATATCCTGGAGTATGCGCCAACCTTTACCCCGGGCATTAGGGACACGTTTATCCCAGTCTGGGCGTAGCCGCCTATGACGGCGCCTAGCTTCCTCAAACCGGTGTCGGTGCGTGAGCCCTTAACAGTCATCTTGATCGTCGAGTGGTCGAAGCGCAGGTTAGCGGTTATGGTGCCAGCGCCTAGGTTAACATGCTCCCCTATTATACTGTCACCGACATAGTTCAGGTGGGGGGCCTTTGCGCCCTCGAGGAGTATCGACGCCTTCACCTCGACGGAGTAGCCCGCCTTCGCGCCTTCTGATAACACGGTGTAGGGGCGCACGTGCGTGCAGGGGCCCACGTGGGCGTTTCTCCCGATGTACGCTGGCCCCCTCAGTATCGTGTTGGCCTCCACCACGGCCCCCTCCGCTATGTAGACCCTGCCCTCGATCACGGCTGAGGGGTGGACTTCTCCCTCGCTGCGTGGCTCCAGCTCGTCGTCTAACGCCCTCCTCGTGGCGAGCAGGTAGTCCCAGGGCCTGCCTATGTCCCTCCAAGCCCCCGAGTCATCGATGACTCTATAGGATAGCATCCCCTCCCGGGCGGCGGTGTTTATGGCGTCTGTAAGTTCTATCTCGCCGCGGGGTGAGGGCTTCAGCGATTCGAGGCCCGCTACAACCTCGGCTGGGAGGGCGTATATGCCCGCTAGGGCTAGGTTAGATGGCTCCTTGCCCGGCTCCGGCTTCTCCACGAACCCCACAAGCTCCCCCGAGTCGGATAGGACCGCCACGCCATACTCGCTCGGCCTATCGACACGAGCTAGTAGCAACTCCCCGGGGCTGAGCGCCGATACCAGCCCCCAGTACCTCTTTGAGAGGTACACGTCCGAGTAGAGGACCAAGTAATCATCGATGCCGTAGGCCCTGGCGATCGTGGCCAGGGCGTGGCCCGTGCCGCGGGGCTCAGGCTGCTCCACGACGTCCACCCGGCTCTTGGCCCGCCTCACGCACTCGAGCCTGGAGAACTCACCTGAGGCTCCCCTAGGAGCCAGGATTACGACGTGATCCACACGGGGGTGGCTGAGTGCCAGGTCTAGGTGGCGGCACAGCATCGGCTCGCCGAGCAGTGGGAGCAGGGGTTTGGGCCTAGTCTCGGTTAGCGGCCTCAGCCTCTCGCCCCTCCCCGCCGCCAGTATCGCCGCCTTCACCCAACTCACCCAGCCTCTCGTGGAGGAGGGTGCCCATCGCTATTAGGGCTGCAGCAGCGGCATACTCTGTGGAGAGGGTGATGCCTGGAGCGATGTCGATGACGAGGTCAGCGAACCTGTAGATCCCTAGGGGGACGCCCTCACGGGATCCTAGGAGTATGTTAACCCTCCTGCCCCTCCTGATTAGCCTCCAGAGATCGTCGGCCACCTTAGATATGTGCTCGCCCTCCGGCTCGAGGACTATTATCGGCTCCCCCCTCCTATCCCTCACGAGCTGGTGTATGTCCTGGACGTAGACCGGCACTCTCTCCACCCGCCGGTGGTAGCTCCTGGCTTGTATCTGGTACCTCGACTCTATCCCCTCGAACACGCCGCCCAGGAACTCGTAGAGCTCGCGTGCACGTACGACGCCAGCGGGTGCGATGACGAGCTCTCTGACCTCGAAGTTCTGGACCTCCCTGCCTATCCTCACCCCCATGTTGCGGCAGGCGTCGAGGGGGCCAAGGTAGGGCATCTGAACCACGGCTACCCTCCTGTAGAGCCTATAGAGCGGGTTCTTCCCGGGCCTCATCTTCTTCCACTCAAGCGCGCCGGGGTATATGGAGATGTACGCCCTATCCTGTATGATCTCGACAGCTACCACCTTGTCTGGGAATGAGAGGTTCACGCAGGCCCCCGTAGCCCTCTTAACGGCGTCGCCCACAACGACGTTTACGTCGATGCTAGTGAAGCCATGCCTACCCCTCCTAACGGTCCTGACAGCGAAGCACTCATCTTTACCTATCAGCCCCCGCGCTACCTCTGCCGCAGTCCTCGCTATCTCTTCGGGCCTCGCCGGCGAGGAGGCCAGAACAGGTATGACCCTGTCGGCCTCCACCACCTCCTCCTCTACCCTCCTAGCGTCGGCCTCCCTCTCCTTGCACCCATACACGAGGACTAGGCCGCGGAAGCCCCTAGGGGCCGGCTCGGCCTCCAACCCAAGCTCCTCGATGCGACTAGCCACCACGCGCTCCATGCCGAGCGCGGTCTTGATTATAAGGCAGG
>JALWEW010000066.1 GCA_027039295.1 Acidilobaceae archaeon | reverse complement strand
CATAGGCGGCGAGCCGGAAGTGGTAGACATCTACGAGGTGGGAGGGAGGATCCATCACGGCGGGCTCGTTAGGGGCAGCGGGTACCCCGTCAGGTTCCCCTACATAGACTTAGCAGAAGTCAGCGCCGGGGGTGGCACGATAGCTTGGGTGGATCCCGGGGGCGCCTTAAGGGTTGGCCCTAGAAGCGCTGGCGCTGATCCCGGCCCCGCATGCTACGGCAGAGGGGGCTCCGACCCCACGATAACGGATGCACACCTAATCCTCGGTAGGCTCCCCAGCGTCCTGGCTGGTAGGCTCAAACTTAGGAGGGACCTAGCCGAGAAGGCTGTGAAGGAGAGAATCGCCGACCCCCTAGGCCTGGATGTCGCCGAGGCGGCCTGGGCTATCATCAGGATAGCTAACGCCATAATGGGCAAGGCCCTGAGGCTAGTGAGCATCGAGAGAGGCCACGACCCAAGGGAGTTCACCCTATACGCCTTCGGCGGCGCCGGGCCCCTCCATGCCGTTGAGCTGGCTGAGGAGCTTGGCGTGGGGGAGGTGGTGATTCCACCGATGCCCGGGGTCTTCAGCGCGCTGGGCCTCCTAGTCTCCGACTACAGGCATGACTATCACGAGGCCATCGTTAAAAGGGCAGGGGAGGTCGATGATAGGGAGCTAGAGGAGGTATTCGAGAGGCTCGAGGAGGGGGCTGTGAGGACGCTCCTAGGGGAGGGCATTCCGAGGGATAGGATTGTGCTAAGGAGGTTCGTGGACGCGAAGTACTGGGGCCAGGCCTACACCCTAAGGGTCCCCTATGCTGGTAGCGTGGAGGCCACTGTGAAGACCTTCCACAGCCTCCACGAGGCGCGGTACGGCTTCAGCAGCCCCCATGAGGACGTGGAGATCGTTGTTGCCAGAGTTGAAGCAGTCGGAGTTACAGACAAGCCCTTGATCAAAGCTTCCCAGGCGGGCACTGGCGAGGCTAGGCCCAAGGGTTGGAGGGAGGCCTACGTGGGAGGGTCGTGGCATAGGATGGCTGTCTACGACCGGGAGAGACTCGGGGTTGGAGCTGAGGTATGCGGACCCGCCATCGTTGAGGAGGTCGACAGCACTATAGTCATACCACCAGGCTACTGCGGGAGGGTCGACGCGCTCGGTTCTCTCGTGATCAGGAGGGGGTGATGCCGATGGTGGATAAGCTCACAGTCGAGTTGATACGAAACGCTGCCGTGTTTGCCAGCGAGGAGATGGGGATAGTCCTCAGGAACACCGCCTATAGCCCCAACATAAAGGATAGACTGGATCACACCTGCAGTGTGCTGACGCCTCGAGGCGAGCTGGCCGCCCAGGCCGAGCACATCCCAGTGCACCTAGGTAGCATGGCAATCGGGGTAATGAACACACTGGAGTATCTCGACAGGGAGGGCGAGAGCCTCGAGCCAGGCGATATAGTAATGGTCAATGACCCCTACATAGCCGGGACCCACCTCAACGACATCATGCTCTTGAAGCCGGTCTATGCCCGGGGCAGGCTTGTCGCCATAGTTGCAGATAAGGCACACCACGTAGACGTGGGCGGCACCGTGCCGGGAAGCCTCGGAGGCGATGTGAGGGAGCTCCTACAGGAGGGGGTAGTGATTCCCCCCACGAAGATAGTGATTGGTGGTAGGTTACGCGGGGACGTAATCAAGCTTATAGCTGAGAACGTCAGGACTCCCGAGTACTTCCGGGGAGACCTAAAGGCCCAGATAGCAGCCCTCAACGTCGGCGAGAGGAGGATAGCCGAGCTCGCCGAGAAATACGGTGTAGACGCCGTCCTCGAGGCCTGGGATGAGATACTCACCTACACCGAGCGCTACACTAGAGGCAGGGTTAGAGGGCTGGGGCGCTATGGTAGGTTTAAAGCAGTTGACTACATCGAGCTTGACAGCGAGCTGCTACCCATAAGGGTTACTATCGAGCTTAAGGAGGACGGAGGGGTCACCGTAGACTTCGAGGGTACCCACCCCCAAGTGGATGCACCGATAAACGCCGTCTACGGGGTAACGGTGGCCTCCGCCACCTTCGCGCTGAAATCCACGATAGACCCCGAGATGCCTGTTAACCACGGCTTCTACAGGGCCGTCACCATAAGGGCTCCCGAGGGATCCCTAGTCAACCCCGTGAAGCCAGCCCCCGTCTCAGGGGGTAACGTTGAGACGAGCCAGAGGATCGCGGACACCGTATTCAAGGCCCTAGCAGAGGCGTTCCCGGAGAGGGTTCCCGCAGCGAGCTGCGGGACGATGACCAACGTGATGATGGGAGGCTACGCTGGCGGTAGGAGGTGGGCCTTCTACGAGACCATAGCCTGCGGCTCGGGCGCTAGACCTCAAGCAGACGGAGTCGACGGCGTCCACACTAACATGACTAACACCTTGAACACCCCCGTGGAGAGGGTTGAGACCGACTACCCGATAATGATAATCGAGTATAGGCTTAGGCCCGACAGCGAGGGGCCCGGCACCTACAGGGGAGGCCTCGGCGTAACGAGGGCATTCAAACTCCTAGAGGGCAAGGCAACCGTTACAATATTCTCGGAGAGATGCTCGACAAGGCCATGGGGCCTCTCCGGTGGCAAACCCGGGGAGCCCTCGAGACATTACCTTATCAAGAGAAGCGGGGAGAGGGTAGAGCTTCCCTGCAAGACGACCATAGAGATAAGTGAGGGGGACATCGTCTATGTCAACACACCTGGAGGAGGAGGCTACGGAGACCCGTGCAAGAGACCACGCCACCTGATAGAGAGGGACGTGGAGGAGGGCAGGATAAGCCTGGAGAGGGCTCGCAAGCGCTACTGCTTTTAACCTGGCACTTGTATCAGACGACTTATGAGTTGCACTAGCTCCCCATGAGTCCGTAGTAGTCAGCTACGACTATGGAGTCCTTGAGGGCTTTCCTTCAGGCGGGCTTGGATAGCATAGATCTAGCTCGCTAAGCGTCCACCTGATTACGTCTAGTGCTTCGAACTCGGGAGGCGCAATGGCAGAAGCCTCCGCCTGTCAAGGTACCTTACGTCCCCGAAGGCCTCAGACACCATTACCACGTCAATGTCGCTTCAGGCGTTGAAACTGCCTCGGGTATGAGTGTGACACTCCTCAGGCCACCCCTCAGCGCCCCAGCGTAGGCTCTTAGGCTTTCTATGATCAACCATCTCCTCTCCGCCCCCGCCTCAGTACTTCCTCTAAGCCTCCTCGCACAGGAGTCTACCCAGGACAGCACTAGGCTGGCGCAGGACTTGGCCTCTTCCGCTTCCTCCCGCGTACAGTGCTCCCTGAGAGCACCCTCCGGGAAGGCGTCGGGGTACCCAGGGTAATAACGAGTTGAAGGGATGGTGGACCGGCCGGGATTTGAACCCGGGGCCTCCGCCGTGCGAGGGCGGCGCTCTTCCAGGCTGAGCTACCGGCCCGCTCCTAGCCCGGCCGCCTGTGCGAAGCGGTAGGCGGTTGGGAGTTAAGTAGCTTGCCTTCACCAGCTTTTAGCCAGGACCCGCGCCGCATGCGGG
>JALWEW010000065.1 GCA_027039295.1 Acidilobaceae archaeon | reverse complement strand
GCCCGTGGTGGTGCCTGTTGTTCGAGGAGGTGCGGGACGCTAGGGTAAGCCCTTCCATGACGCTGCGGGACCTCATAGAGGCGTATAGGGGTATGCACGGCTTTATGGCCGGCCACCTAGCCGAGGCCGTGGATGTGCTGCGGGAGGGCCTCCGGGAGTCGAGGCTGAGGATCCTCTCGTTCACGGCCAACCTCGTGGCCACGGGGCTCCGGGGCGTCCTGGCCCAGCTGGTGGATAGCGGCTTGTTCGATGTCGTGATAACCACGGCGGGGGCGCTCGACCACGACATAGCGAGGGGGATTGGCGGCAGGTACCTCCGGGGGAGGTTCGAGGCCGACGACGCGGAGCTATACGAGAGGGGCTACCACAGGCTGGGCAACGTATTCATACCAATCCAGGACTACGGCCCCAAGGTCGAGGCTTTCGTGAGGGACCTCGTGGCCGAGGCCAGGAGGAGGGGGGGCGAGAGGTGGCCCCTCTACAAGCTCCTCGGCCTGGCTGGCGAGATGCTGGACGCCCGGGGAGCAAGGGATAGCATTCTGGCCTCGGCGTGGAGGAGGGGTGTGGAGGTCTTCGTGCCCGGGTGGCCCGATGGAGCGTTCGGTACCGCCCTCTTCATGGAGGCCCAGCGCGGTAATGGGGTGGAGGTGGACTACTACGAGGACATGAAGAGGCTTGCTGACCACTTCTTCCCCCGCGAGGGCAAGGCGGCCGCCCTGATAGTGGGGGGCGGCATAAGCAAGCACCACACCATATGGTGGAGCCAGTTCCGCGAGGGCCTAGACTACGTGGTATACGTCACCACGGCGGTCGAGTACGATGGGAGCCTCAGCGGTGCCCACCCGAGGGAGGCTGTCACCTGGGGTAAGGTCAAGCCCCGGGCCAGGAGGGTTGTGGTGTACGGCGACGCGACCCTCATACTCCCCATAATAGCGGCAGGCCTCCTCGAGGGCCTCTCCTAAGCCCCGAGCGACCCCCCTCTTTAAAGCCCCTCGCCAACACGCTTCCCTGGGTATCACAGCGATGCCCAGAGCACGCGCCAGGGCCAAGACAAAGGCTAGAGCCGGGGAGGCGGGGGACGCCAAGGAGAAGTATAGGGAGATGAGTGTAGCCGAGTTCTTCGCCAAGAACAAGGAGCTGGCGGGCTTCGCGAACCCCACGAGGGCCCTCTACCAGACTGTGAGGGAGCTCGTGGAGAACGCCCTCGACGCCACGGATACACATGGGATACTGCCGGAGATACTTGTTGAGATAAGGGAGAGGCCCGACCTCGCCACGGGGGAGGCGAAGGCCTCCAAGTACACGGTGACAGTTGAGGATAACGGCATAGGCGTGCCCGCAACCGAGATAGCCAACGCTTTCGGGAAAGTGCTCTACAGCAGCAAGTACGTGATACGCCAGACGAGGGGCATGTACGGCCTGGGCGTCAAGGCCGCCGTGCTCTACGGCCAGGCAACGACCGGTCAGCCCGTAGAGGTCGTGAGCGCCCCCATGGGGAGCCCCTACGTTTACATGAAGAAGCTCTACATCGACATGAAGAGGAACGAGCCCGTCATACTAGAGGAGGCCCAGTGGAGGAGGAGGGGTCGCTGGCACGGCACCAGGGTTTCGATAACCCTCCAGGGCGACTGGCCCAGGGCCCGCTCGAGGATAATCGAGTACATACAGAGGACCGCCGTCATAGCGCCATACGCCACGATAACACTCATCACGCCAGACGGCGTGGTCTACCACTACCCGAGGACCACGAGGAAGATGCCGAGGCCCCCGAGGGAGGCAAAGCCGCACCCCCACGGCGTCGATGTTGAGCAGTTGAAGATGATAATAATGAACACGAAGGCCGAGACGCTGAAGGACATGCTCGTAATGGAGTTCCAGAGCGTCGGCGAGAAGACCGCGGCGGACTTCCTTAGGGAGGCGGGCTTCGACGCGGGCATGAACCCCAAGAAGCTCCTCGAGAAGGGCAACGGTAAGAGGCTGGCCGCCCTGGCGGATAAGCTGAGGGCCTACCCCAGGTTCAGGGCCCCGAGGAGCGACTACCTGAGCCCCATAGGGGAGGATCTCATAAGGATAGGGCTCAGGAGGATGTTCTCCCCAGAGTGGGTCGGCGCCGTAACCAGGAGCCCCAGGGCCTATGAGGGCCACCCCTTCATAGTGGAGGCTGGCATAGCCTATGGGGGGGCGATAAAGCCCCGGGACGAGCCCCTCCTGCTGAGGTATGCGAACAAGATACCCCTACTCTACGAGGAGAGGGAGGACGTCGCCTGGAAGGTCGTCTCGAGGATAAACTGGAAGCTGTACGGGGTCGACTTCCCCGCGCCCCTGGTGGTTCTCGTGCACATAGCCAGCACGAAGGTCCCATACAAGGGCGTCGGCAAGGAGAGCATAAGCGAGGTTCCCGAGATAGAGTCCGAGATAAGGGCGGCCATCCAGGAGGTGGCGAGGGGCCTCAGGGTCTACCTGAGCAGGAAGAGGAGGGAGGCTGAGGTCAAGAGGAGGATAGTCACGATAGCCAAGTACATACCCGAGGTGGCCAGGAGCCTCGCAATCCTAGCCAAGCCGCCCGAGAAGTGGAGCCCCCCAGAGCCCGGGGAGGAGAAGCCGATAGTAGAGAGCCTCGTCAAGATAGTTGCCAGGAACATAGAGATACCACCCGTTGACGGTGAGCGCGCTGACCCGGAGCGGGTCGTGCGCTCAGTGATAGAGAACGTCAAGGTGGAGTGAGGTGAGGGGCCTTGGCCGTGCCCCAGGACAAGGTGGACTACGAGGCGCGCCTTAGAGCCGCTAGGATCATCCACGAGAAGTTCAGGCGCCTACTAGAGGACATACTGGAGGGCAGGCCGCCCAAGCTCGTCATACCCAAGAGGACTCTAGCCAACACAATCTTCGACCCGGAGAGGGGCATACTCCTCCTAGGGAGTGAGACCCTAGAGAGGGAATTCCTCGACATGGGCGAGGCCAGGAGGTTCATGCAGACCGTTCTAATGGCCAGCATAATATACCAGGCCCTAGTGGAGAATGAGTACCCCACCATAAGGGACCTCTACTATAGGGGCAAGCACACTATAGTCTACAGGGACCTCAGGGGGAGGCTCCGGGAGGAGAACACCTGGGACGAGCAGGCCGAGAGCGACTCGGTCATAAGGGACGTCGAGGTTCTCACCGGCCTGCTCCGCGAGGAGATGCTCATACTGAGTAAGGAGAAGGGGAAGGTAGTAGGCAATATGCGCATCAGGAGCGGCGGAGACGTCATAGACCTATCCAAGCTCGGCCACGGGGCCTACGCCATAGAGTCGACGCCGGACCTCATAGAGTTCCTCGACTGGGACGCTGAGTTCGTCCTAGTCGTCGAGAAGGACGCGGTGTTCCAGCAGCTCCACAGGGCTGGCTTCTGGAAGAAGTATAGGGCGATACTGGTAACGGGGGCAGGCCAGCCGGATAGGGCCACGAGGAGATTCGTCAGGAGGCTGAACGAGGAGCTAGGCCTCCCAGTATACATACTAACCGATGCCGATCCTTAT
>JALWEW010000064.1 GCA_027039295.1 Acidilobaceae archaeon | reverse complement strand
TTATACTGGCCCGCTCCGAGGCCTCTCGTGGGAGCGGCCTTGCCTTCCCCGGAAGTCCTGGGACCCCCAGGAGCCGAGGTGCTCCTCCTGGGCAACGAGGCCATAGCGCGCGGCGCGCTCGAGGCCGGCCTAGGCTTTGCAGCCGCCTACCCGGGGACTCCCTCCACCGAGATCGTCGAGACGCTAGCGTCGGTGGCCAGGAAGCTTGGTATATACGTTGAGTGGAGTACTAACGAGAAGGTAGCGCTTGAGGCCGCCTTTGCAGCTAGCGCTAGTGGCGTAAGAGCGCTAGCGGCTATGAAGCACGTTGGCCTGAATGTAGCCGCTGATGCCTTCATGAGCATATCATATGTAGGTGTCAGGTCAGGCCTCCTCGTTGTGAGCGCTGAGGATCCTAGTATGTGGAGTAGCCAGAACGAGCAGGACAACCGCTTCTACGGCTTAATGGCTTATGTACCCGTTTTCGAGCCCCACTCGCCAGCGGAAGCTAAAGAAATGGCGGCCGCCGCCCTAGACTTTAGTGAGAAGCTCGGGACACCCGTCCTCATGACCCCAACAACGAGGGTATCCCACACGCGGGGTCCCGTGAAGCTGGGCCAGCTAAGGCCCGGAGCCCCTAAGGGGTACTTCAAGAAGGATCCCAGGAGATTCACGCTGATACCCGCCCACGCGAGAGAGCGTAGGAGGGCCATTATAGAGAGGTGGATGCGTGTCAAGGAGGCAGTTAACGATCTCCCCTTCAACAGGGTGGAGGGATCCTCGAGGGCTGTGATTCTGGCCTCCGGGGTCTCGTATGCCTACGTGAGAGAGGCCGTTGACAGACTGGGGTTAGATGTGGCAGTGGTCAAGATCGGTACGCCTGTGCCTCTGCCAGCGAGACTCGTAAGGGGAGCTATTGGAGATGCGGAGAGAGTCCTTGTGGTGGAGGAGTTAGAGCCTGTGGTAGAGATGCAGCTCAAGGACCTCGTAGCCAGCGAGGGCCTAGACATGGAGGTACACGGGAAAGACTATGTGGGATACGAGGGTGAGATGACGCTTGATAGGGCGGCGAGGGCTATACTGGAATTCATGGGGAAGAGCCCGCTTGAGACGCCCTGGAGGGCGGGCAACACCATTGACTTGGAGTTGCCTGAAAGGCCTCCGGCGATGTGCCCGGGATGCCCTCATAGGGCGACATACTTCGCCTTGCGGAAGGCCGTCAACTCGCTCAGCCTAAAGGCCGTGTATAGCGGTGATATAGGGTGCTATAGCTTAGGCGTCCTGCCGCCCTTCCGGGAGCAGGACCTGATACTTGAGATGGGGGGCAGCATAGGGGCGGCCAACGGCCTCGCTAGGGTGGCGGAGGGCCAGGTTGCGATAGCGATTATCGGCGATTCGACCTTCTACCACGCGGGCCTGCCAGCCCTGGCCAACGCCGTCTACAATGGCAACCCGCTCCTGGTACTGGTCATGGATAACAGGGTGACTGCCATGACTGGCGAGCAGCCGAACCCCTCAACGGGGATAACGGCTATGGGCGAGGAGGCCAGGCAGATACCGATAGAAGAAGTTGCACGCGGGCTAGGGGTGGAGAAGGTTGTGGTGTTCGACCCCTACAACCTGAAGGAGGCCTTCAACGCCCTGAGGGACGCACTAAAGTATGTTGTGGAGAACAGGAAGCCCGCTGTAGCGGTAGCCAGGAGGGCCTGCTCGCTCTACATAGACAGAATCGCCCGCCGCCGCGGGGTGGAGACGCCACTCTACGCTGTAGTGGAAGATAAATGCACTGCCTGCGGGATATGCTACAATGCATTCACATGCCCGGCGATAATGGTCAAGAGTGATGGGAAGGCGTGGATAGATCCTGACCTATGCACTGGCTGCGGGGTATGCGCTCAGGTGTGTCCCTTCAACGCTATAGTGAAGGTGCGCGAGGGCAGCCCTGAGTGGGAGAAACTGTGGTTCTAGCGGGGTGGCCGCGGTGAGTAGGCTAAGCATACTGACGGCGGGTGTAGGCGGCCAGGGCATAATCACACTCGCCTCCACCCTGGCAAGGGCGGCGGTTGCTAACGGGACAAAGGCACTCGTAGCGGAGACGCATGGGCTAAGTCAGAGGGGTGGGAGCGTTGAGGTCCACATTCGCCTCGGCGACGTTCACGCCCCGCTCATAGCTCCCGGCGATGCAGACGTGATACTCGGCCTGGAACTCATAGAGGCGGCGCGTAGAGTGAGCCACCTGCGTAGTGGGGGCCTCCTGCTCACTGCAGACACCATACTGAGACCCGCTGTCCCCGGCGTTCGTGTCCCATCTAAAGAGGAGCTGGTCTCGGCCATAAGGAGGGCCGCGGGAGGCGCCGAGGTCGTGATAGTTCCCGCCAGAGACCTCGCATCAAAAGTCGGGGGCATCCTCTTCTCAAACATGGTTATGCTAGGCGCCCTTGCAGGCACGGGGATACTAGAGGGGTTCGTTGGTGTCGGGGAGCTAGAAAGGGTTATAGGCACACTGAGGAGGAGGGAGGAGAACCTAAAGGCCTTCAGGCTAGGCCTCGACTACTGCTCCGCCCACTGTGGCGGCGGGCGCAGCTGAGCAGTTGGCGTCACTGAACCCAACAAGCTCGCGGAGGTCTTTCAGGAGCAGCCTCCTAGCGGCTCTTAGGAGCGCCTCCTCTATCCTATCCTCGTCACTGTCACCCAGCGATGCGAGCCTCAGGTCTATACTCTCTATTTGAGCCTGTATGGCGTGTATCTGGGCCTCCACGATATAGGATACCTTCTCGCAGGCACGCGGGCTCTCCACCAATCCATCCCCGCTTGTGCCTGGGATTTCCTGGGTGAAGGAGTCTGCAACCGTGTAGGACGCTGGTATCACCGCGGGCCGCCTAGCACCTCACACGGCTCCACATAGGCCCCCACGGGCCTAAGGCCCGAAGTCGCCGCTCATCGGCGGCCCAGTATGGCCTCTAGGCTCTTCAGGCCTGTTATATCGTCCCAGGAGATGCCAAAGGCAGTCAGCATCTGCTCGAACGCACTCCTAAGGTGCTCGAGGTACTTTGACGTGTCTATCTCCCTCATAGCCGCTAGCTGGACGGGTTTAACGCCTAGGCCGCCCCGGACTTTGACGAATGCTATTATGTCGCCCCTCCCCACTTTAACTCCGTATCTCTCGAGTTGGATGGCGGCCTTGACGTGTTGGGGCGTGTTCTTCTTGTACTCCCTCAAGTCCTTTGTTAGGGAGACGTGGAATGCGAGGTCGTCGAGAGTGTACTCCCAGTTCCTCAGCCTAGCATAGATCTCCTTTATGAAGTCCCTAACACCATCTATAACCTCGAAGACATGCTCTGGCTCGGAGAGGGCCTGAAGCATTTTCACGGCGTCTGCGAAGGCCTGCCGTATGAATATCGGCATGTTACGCTTCTTGCCCATCATGCCTTTAATTATGACGTCACCGGACTCCGTTACTCCAATGTAGTTCTTCTTCAAGCCGCTGAAGACGGCTACCTTGAATACCTTATCTACCTCTAGGTCGAGCCCGTATTTCTTGTTGACATATGATATCAGTTCTTCGAGAGCCTCCCTCCGGGGGGCCCAGACGAAGAGGGAGTCTGTATCACCGTAGAGTATGTGGAGGCGTAGCTCCTCGGCCTTTCTTAGCGAGTCCAGGAGTATTGTCCTGCCTATGCCAGTCACGCTCTCCGCTAGCGCTAGCGAGAAGAAGTTGAACTGCTCGTTCCCGAAGACTCCATAGCTGGCGTTTATAATGACTTTCATGGAGGCCTGCACGACGTTGAACCACTCGCGCTCCGCGGGAGGGAGACTGGGATCCTTGGCTTTCCTCTTGTAAATCTTCACTCTAAAATCCCTCAGAAGGCCTACGATCTCGCTGGTTATGCCCCTAATGGACTTGCATACGTAGTGGTCCACGCCCGGCAGCTTCTCTAGCCTGCCGCCCGGGCAGTTGTTATTATCGACGGTCTCATAGCTGAGGTTCCAGTTTTTTATTATCGAGGGGTACAGGCTAGCGAAGTCGAGGACTACTATGTTGAAGAAGACTCCCACGGGCGGCTCGAGGACTAGGGCGCCCTTGTACTTCTTATCCTTTATAATGGCCCTGGTCGTTAGCTTGCTCCCTATCTTCTCTATATCGGCCTTGCGGGGTATGAGGTAGCCTCTGCGCCTGTGCTCCCAGTACATGAGGCTCTTAATCCAGCCGGAGACCTGGGTCCTAGTCACGTCCTCGATGCCAAGCTTCGAGATACGCATGAGAAGTACAATGAGGTTCCACACCAACCTGCCCTTGTCGACGACTAGCCTCAGCGTTATGCTAGCGTCCCTAGCGTTATAGCGTGCCAGTAGATCGAGGGGAATGTTTGAAATCGTATCGGGCAGCTCTATCTTGCCTATATCTAATAGGGCTCTAGCCACCTCGTCTAGGGTCTTCTCCCTATAGGCGTTACCGAAGGCATAGGCTTGGAGAGCCCTGATATCGAATAGCCTGTAGAGGTCCACGTGAACGCCCCATTCCACGGTTGAGTAGTCGCTCCCGATGGCGACCGGTATAAGATCCTTGGGTACACCCAGCATTAGCAGTCTATTGTGTATATAGGGCAGGTCGAAGGAGTCGCCGTTAAACGTTACCAGTACTGGGCACTCTGCGGCGTACATTAAGGACTCCAGCACCAGTGCTGCCTCGTCATCGTATAGCTCTATATCTACATCGTTTGGTAGTTCCTCGAAGCGCTCCCAGCTACCTGCCAGAAGGAATACCTTGCTAGTGCCATTACTTCTAGAGACTGCCACGCTTATTATCGGATATATAGCTTGGTTCGGGTCAGGCACCCTGCCCTTCGAGGGCGTGAAGACCTCTATGTCGAGGCTCGCTATGCAGGGCTCAGGAGGGGGTACCTCGAATACGGGGAGCCACACAGCGGCGTTCTTATACCTCTCCCCGTCGGCGTCGGAGCCTATTACAAGCGATAGTTTATCCTTGTCCACGCTCTCGAGGTCCCAGCCCAGGCTCTCCCACTTGGTGGAGACTCGGTACGGCATCCCCGGTATCAACTTGTTATCGTACACATAGTTGTGATGGTACCTTATGTCGGCCTCCCAAGCCCCCTCGCCGGGCCCCTTGAACCGCTCCCTCAGGCTCCTCACTGCAAGTGGATTATTCACAACGACCTTGGTCATTGCAACCTTCTTCCTCGTGATAGGGTCGAGTTTAACAACAACGTCGAATCGCTCGAAAGCCTCATGCCTCGAGACGCCCCTAGCAGGAGCCCCCGCCTCCTCAGGCGGTACATTGACGAGGAAGTAGGGCTTATGACCAGTCCTATCGACCCAGCGCACAACCCTACCACTTCGCCCGTCCAGGATGAGCGCTACAGCCTTGCCTAGCGTGCCGTCATATTTAACATCGAGAAGATAGCCCTCAGCTCTCTCCACATAGGGACTCCTAAGCCTCTCTAGGACGTTGACCTCGCTCGGGGGGTTATCGGGCTCCCCCAGCGCTTTCCCGGTGTCTGCGGCATCGATATCGGGGCTTTCAGGTGTTACCTCCTCAGGAGCGCTGGTACCAGAGCCCTTCTCGAGCCTGCCGCGAAATCCGGGAGTGCTTGAAGGCTCGATGCCACCAACGGTGTTTGCGCGCACCCATGAATCCCGGGCGCCTGCCCTGGCCCCGTTTCTATCGTGTAGTCCCTCCTCGACCGCGTTGCGAGAGCGCTTAGATGGGCGCGTTAGCCAGTATGTTAGGTCTCTCTTGCCGTTAGTGTTTCTCGCCGAGTCGCGCCTCCTTCTCTTATTGTGGGAAACCATTTGTGCCCCTATGTGAGTCCTGCTCTGGGAATACCTTAAAGGGGTAACCACCCAGAATATGGTCATTATTAATTAATAATAGAGTTAAATGTTATAACTTAAATAGTGGTATAGGTGCTTCACCAAGGGCTTTCTAGCGCTACCTTTTATTGAGTACTGCGCCAAGGCCCAGCCGCGGGGGGTAAGCGTGAATATAACATCGGCTCCGTGTACCACACCGCCATGCATAGAGCACTGGCTCTTCGTAGAGCAACTGAGGCCCGTGGTATACGTGACCGCAACTATTGTCGTGGCCGCGCTACTCTACGCGCTCTACGAGGCGTACCTGCGGTGGACAAGAGGGGGCCAGAAGATCCAGTATAAGCCCATAGGGACGAGGTTGAAGTACTTCACGAAGTATGCGTTGCTGCAATGGAAAGTCGTACGCCACAAATTCCCGGGGACAATGCACCTGCTAATCTATGGTGGGATAACATGGCTCTTCATATCAACGATTCTCCGGGCACTCGAGTCGGACGTACTGCTACCCTTAACGGGTCATAGATACCTTGTGGGCGGGGTGTTTGAGGCCTATAAGCTGCTCGATAACATAGCTGGCATCTCAGTGCTAATAGGCTGCACAATAGCCATAATAAGGAGGGCGCTCAGATTAACACCCAACCTGCCGCAGGACCGTGTGTACTATGCTGTTCATGTCGGTTTGATAACTATAGTAGCCACGGGGTTCTTCTTAGATGGCATAGCCGCGGCGGCGACACCCTATAGGGCGCCCTACGAGAGCCCCCTCTGGGACCCCGTGGGATACCTGGTCTTCAAGTGGGCCATACATCACGGCATCAACACCCTCGCGAGCATATACAGGCCACTCTGGCTGTTCCATTTCTTCCTAGCGCAGTTCATGCTTGCCGTGATCCCATACACTAACCTCTGGCACATAGTGACGGCAAGCCTGAACGTGAGCCTGGCGAGACTCGAGCCCGACGTCAGGGCGGCCTACAAGGCCGTGGAGGATATCGACAAGAGAATAGAGGAGGAGAGGCCCATAGGGGTCGTGAAGCTCATAGACACTACCTGGAAGCAGAGAATGGACTTTGAAGCCTGCACTTCGTGTATGAGGTGTACCAACGCGTGCCCGGCGGCGGCCAGCGGCAAGATCCTGAGCCCACGTAACATAATGGTAAAACTGAGGGATGCGATGTATAAGGGCAAGTGGGACGTTGAAGTTACGAGCGAGGAGATGGGAGAACTACGCATAGACCCCGAGGAGGTCTTCAGTTGCGTAACCTGCGGTGCCTGCGTGTATCAGTGCCCCGTGCTCAACAACCAGGTTGAGACGATAATAGACATACGCCGCGGCCTGATCTCCATGGGTAGCGAGGAGGTCCCCGAGGACGCCCAGAACGCCCTCTATAACATAATGCAGCAGGGCAACCCCTTCGGCTTCAACCCCGCCGATAGAGAGGAGTGGATACAGTCCCTAGCGGAGAAGTTCGGCGAGGACATAATAGCCAGGGAGGACGAGGAGTATGACTACCTATACTGGATAGGATGCGTGACAAGCTACGACCCAAGAATAAGGCCCGTGGCGGAGAGCGTTATCGCCCTCCTGAAGAAGGCTGGCATCAAGGTTGGGGTCCTACTCGAGGAGAGCTGCTGCGGAGAGCCTGCGAGAAGAATGGGAGAGGAGACACTCTTCGTGGAGATAATGAAGCAGAACCTCGAGATGCTCTCACAGTACAGGTTTAAGAAACTACTAGTCAACTGCCCACACGGCTACACCGTGTTCAAGCACGACTACAAGAAGTACATAAACTATCTAAGGTCGAATGAGGAGACGAAGCAGCTGGCGGACTTCCTGGAGAAACTAGAGGTTGAGCATCACAGCCAAGTCCTAGCCCGCCTGATCAGGGAGGGTAAGCTGAGGCCCAGGAAGAGGGTTGACCTCACAGTCACTTACCATGATCCCTGCTATCTCGGCAGGTGGAACGGCATATTCGATGAGCCTAGAGAGGTAATCAAGAGCGTGCCCGGCGTGAAGCTAGTGGAGATGCCTAGGAACAGGGAGAACAGCTTCTGCTGTGGAGGTGGAGGGGGCCACCTGTTCTTCGAGATAAAGCGCGGAGAGAGGCTCTCCAGGATAAGGACACAGGAGGCCTCGGAGACCGGCGCTAAGACTGTAATGGTGGCCTGCCCGATGTGTAATACTATGTTTAGAGCCGAAGCAGACGATTTCAACCTGGAAGTCAAGGATATAGCAGAGATCCTAGCGGAGAGCGTGCTGGAAGAAGAGGGCAGCCAGAACGTCTGAAGCATCGGATAAGGGAAGCTAGGGGGTAGTAGTTGCCGTTTTCCTCTTTTCTAGGGCTGGATTAGTTTCCGGGCACGGATTAGAAGTATATCACCGCGCACCTCCTTCTCTGCTGTACTAGGATCTATAGGGGCTGGGAGCTTGAAGGACCCCCTATACTCTCTGAGCCCCCTCGACCAGTATAGTGAACCTAGGGCTCTGCGCACGGTTTCCTCCTGTAGTATAGCCCTTATCTCCACTCTGTCAGTGTAAAGCCTCACCTCTATGGAGTCGCGCGCGGCGCCGGGCAGGTTTACCGCTATAAGCAGATACTCACCCTCATCAAATACTGAGACCAGCGGCTCTATGGCTCCATCGCGTAGCATGCGGGCCTTCGCGGCGAGGTCTCCGGGGGAGGGATACTCCAGTAGGTCTGATATGGCAGACATCGCCAGTGACTCGATTTCCTCCATCCTCCTCCTGAAGTATCTGATTATCCTGGCGACATCGTCGGGATAGCTCATGCCTCCCACCGGTCCTCAGCTGTAGATTAGTGTGGACGAGTATTCATAGCCTTTACCCATCTTACTCAAGGTCTCCTTCGTCCCCTTCATTAACTCCTGTAGCCTCAGCTTTAGGGTCTCAGCCTCTTTGAGGAGCCTGCCAACGTCTATATCTATGCCTGTGAGCTTCGATACTGCTTTAACCGCCTCGGCAGCGGCTTCGGGATCGGGGAAGTCAACATAGGACTCGACTAGAATTACTATGTTGTCCACCCTCTTGCGGGCAGACTCCTTGAGCACTATCGAGTAAGGGCCAACCATTATCCCGTCCGAGAATCTCTCAAGTCCGAGAGAGCGGGCCTTCTCCTCCGCCCTCTCCGTGGATGCTATCCAGTAAGCCTTAGGCTCGCCGCCCTTCAGGCGGGCTGGCGAGCCGAGGCCAGTAATGCTTACTAGGAGTTCGACACCCTTCCTCCTAGCATACTCTACTATAGCCGACGAGAGCGCTGGTATCCCAGCAGGGCTCACCGGCACATCAGTTACAAGAGCTGCAATCTCGCCATTAGAGTATATCCTCATGGGGTGCTTGGGCTCTCCCTGTGTTATGACAACTACCGGGGGCAGGAAGGCGTAGCTCTCCACGCCAACGCTATCCTTCAGATCGAGGCTACGTATGATATGCATAGCAGCTATGGAGCCTACGAGTCCGACGTCGGGTAGGCCCAGAACGAGGACCCTCGGCCTGCCGAGGTCGTAGTACTCCCTGAATATGAAACCATTAATCTCCTCCTCCAAGTATACGCCGCGCAAAAGAGCTGCACCCCAAGCACTGCAGTAGCCACCGGGAGATATTAGCTCGAACTACTCACTTCGAGCTTCAGCGTTTTAGCGGGTGCTGTCCGTGGGAGGCGAGGAGAGAGAAATGCTCTAGAGGTTGCTGTACATTATAGTATTGAGAATAGCGTTTAAAACACCGATTACGCCTCCCCGACACGGCGCCCATAGGGGGTGTGAGGGATGGCCAAGATAAAGGTCTGGATCGATCGCGACCAGTGCATAGCGGACATGGTATGCGTAAGCCTGTGCCCCGACGTGTTCGAGATGAACGATGAGGACGGGAAGAGCCAGATCGTAGAGCAGTACAGGGTCGAGCACAGCGAGTCTAAGTCCGTGGGTATAGTGCCGGAGGACCTAGAGGACTGTGTAGCCTCAGCCGCCGAGAGCTGCCCGGTCAGCATAATACACTACGAGAAGGTCGAGGAGTAACCACCCGGCAACTCCCTAGATAGGTGTGAGGCAAGTCTTTTTCCCCATGTCTAGCACCTTCTAACGAGAGCTGTGGTTCCAACCTGCTTATCGGCTCTAGTCGCGTCTAGGGTGCGTGCTGGGGGAAGGCTAGTGGAGCTAGCCAGCTGGAGGCTGCTCGCGAGGACAATTAAGCATGCCGATGTAGTAGTGGAGGTACTCGACATAAGGGATCCGATGTCGACTCATAGCAGAAAGCTCGAGTCTATGGTTAGGGCCTTCGGGAAGAGGATGATGCTCGTGCTGAACAAGTCGGATCTAGTGCCGAGAAGAGTTGCCGAGAAGTGGCAGAGCATATACGAGTCGCTGGGCTACACTGTCGTATACACCTCGGCACGCGCTAGGCTAGGCACTAGGATACTGAGGGCTGCCATTAAGAGGGCGGCGGGGGAGAAGCCTTTCACTGTGGCCATCGTGGGTTACCCTAAGACGGGGAAGTCCTCAATAATAAATGCGCTCAGAGGCCGGCACGGAGCCTCAACTAGCCCCGTGCCGGGTAGCCCGGGATACACTAGGCACGTACAGCTATACAAAGTGGAGCCCGGCTTCTACCTCATAGACACGCCCGGCGTCATACCCGTAGAGGGTGGATGGCTAGAGTCCGTGATAAGGGGCCGCTCCCCGGAGGAGCTAGTGGACCCGGTACCCCCTGCATTAGCTCTCCTCGAGAGGGCACTCAAGTATAACCCGCGTAGTGTGCTAGACGCCTACGGGATCACCTCAAAGAATCCCGTGGAGATACTCGAGGAGATAGCTAAGCGCCGCGGCTGGTTCTATAGGAGCACAGGCGAACCTCTGATAGAGGAGGCTGCACGTACAGTCATTAGAGACTACCACAAGGCTAAACTATTATTCTATGTGCCTCCGGAAGAGTATCTCAAGGCGAAGCAGAGGAGTGGGTAAGAGAGCGCTGCACTCTTGGACGCTCGGTAGAAAGATAAAATGATCTCTAGTACCCCTCGAGTGCGCTGGGGTCATAGTGAATGCCTGGGTATTATTGAAGTCGATACTGATGCTATTCATCGTGCTCGACCCGGTCACGGTATCCCCATTCTACGCTATTGAGGCATCGAAAATTGCGGAGGAGAAGAGGGTCGAGTTCCTCAACACGGTTCTATTATCGGCACTAATAATGCTCGTGGCGTTTGCCGTTATAGGAGACTACTTATTCGAAATACTAAACGTAAGCTTTAGCGACTTCAGGGTGGCCGCTGGCATTATACTCATGATATACGCTGTGGCGAGCCTCTTCGACATACACATAGGA
>JALWEW010000063.1:4048-11210 GCA_027039295.1 Acidilobaceae archaeon | reverse complement strand
CGCTGCTGTGGGCAGGGCTATGGGGGCGTTGAGCGCCACCGCCTCCCCCGCGGCCCTCCCGGCCAGCTCGCCCCGGCCAGCCCCGGTGTACTGGGCAACGTATACGAGCGCGCCCGTATACATCATCGCCGAGGCCGAGAATAGAAGCCAGCTCAGGTAGCCCCCAAGGCCGACGGCCTCAATGGCCCTGTCGCCGAGGCCACTCACGAAGTATGTGTCAGCTAGCCATAGCAAGCTATCAATAGACTCGGCCACCATCAAGGGCAGGGCTATCGCTAGGGCCCTGCGCCAGATCCCGAGCCTCACGCCTCGCTTCGGGTGCGGCGGCATCCGCCTGCTCCACGCTAGCCCCTCGGGCCTAGGACCACGACACCCTCCCTGGCCAGCTCCTCTATCTCCCCGGGAGTGTAGCCTAGCTCCTCGAGTATCTCCTTTGTATGCTCACCGAGCAGGGGCGGGTGGAGGGCAGCGTGGGGCTTCTCCCCGTCTATCGTGGCCGGCTCAGCTAGCTGCTTCACCCTCCCCAGCCTGGGGTGTGGTAGCTCGAACACCAGCTCGGAAGCGTATGGGTCCGAGAAGAGCTCGTCCAGCTCGTATACCGGCGCCGCGGGGACACCCGCCTCCTCGAGGAGGCGGAGCCAGTAGTCCCTGGGCTTGGACGTGAACATCTCCTGGAGCATTGGGACCAGCACGTCTCTGTTGCGGACCCTGTCGGGGTTGGTGGCGAACCTCGGGTCCTCGGCCAGCTCGGGCCTACCAATGGCCTCCGCGAACCTCCTCCAGTGCCTGTCATTAGCAGCGGCCAGTATGAACCACTTCCCATCCCCCGCCTGGAAGGCCTGGTAGGGCACTATGCTCGGGTGCCCCGAGCCCATGCGCGGGGGCTTCCTACCGGTTAGCAGGTACATCATGGGTATGTAGCTCATGGCGAATACGGCCGCGTCGAACAGTGATACCTCAATGTAAGAGGGCCTCCTACCCGAGTAGAGGGCGCTCACACCATAAAGGGCGGCGAGGGCCCCGGTTATTATGTCGAACAGCGCGAAGCTGCACCTAACCGGGGGCCTCCCCTCCTCGCCCGTCGTGGCCATGAGGCCGCTCATGGCCTGGATTATGATATCGTATGCTGGCTTGCTCTCGTAGGCGCTGCCGGGCCTGAAGCCCTTAATGCTGATGTAGACCAGCCTCCCATTCCTCTTGAAGAGGTCTCCGGGGGCGACGCCTAGCTTCTCTCTGACGCCCGGCCTGTAGTTCTCTATTACCAAGTCGCTACGCTCGGCAAGCCTGTAGACGACCTCCCTACCCCGGGGATCCTTCAGGTTAACCGCTATACTCCTCTTACCCCTATTGGCTGACATGAAGTAAGCGCTCTCACCGTTGACGTGCGGGGCCCAGGATCTGGTCTCGTCTCCAACGGGCGCCTCGACCTTGATCACCTCGGCTCCCAAGTCCGCTAGCAGCATCGTGGCGAAGGGGCCGGCGAGAGTGTGGCTTAGATCCAGTACCCTTACACCCTCTAGGGGCCTCGGCATTACCCCTGGCACCGCCCGTGGGGCGGGTGCGGCCTGATTAATAGGGAGCCCACGAGCCCTGTACAGACTACTCGGAGGGCTCTGAAGACGTGGAACCGGGATAACTTAGGGCGAAGAGAAACAGGCCTGTGCCGTGATTTAGGCCTAGAGGCCTAGGTAGGCCTTCTTGACCTCCGGCTTCTCGGCTAGCTCCTTGGCTGGCCCGTGGAGCCTGATCCTGCCAGCCTCTATGACGTAGGCGTAGTCGGCTATCTGGAGTGATATGTGGACGTTCTGCTCCACCAGCAGGATTGTGAGGCCCTCCTCCTCGTTCAGCCTCTTGAGGACCTTGGCTATATCCTGTACCAGCTTTGGTGCCAGGCCTAGGCTGGGCTCGTCTAGCATGAGTAGGTCTGGGTTTAGCATTAGGCCCCTCGCTATTGCTAGCATCTGCTGCTCACCGCCGCTGAGTGTGCCAGCCTTCTGGTGCCTCCTCTCCCTGAGCCTTGGGAAGAGGCTGTAGACTAGCTCTAGGTTCTCCCTGAGCCTCTCGCGGGCCCTAGGAACGAAGGTGGCGAGGTAGAGGTTCTCCTCAACCGTCAGCTCGGGCCAGAGCCTCCTACCCTCCGGTACGAGGGCCATACCCATGCTCACGCGCTCGTGCGTCGGAAGCTTCGTGATATCCACACCCTTGAATATGACCCTGCCTCCCCAGGCCGGTATCACACCCATTATCGTCCAGAGGGTCGTCGACTTCCCCATACCATTGGCTCCCAGCAGCGCTGTTATGGTGCCTCTCTCCACCTTTAGCGAGACCCCGAAGAGCACCTGGGTCTCGCCGTAGCCTGACTCCAGGTTCTCGACCTCAAGCATGTACTCCGCCATCAGCTAGCACCCCCGCGCCTCTTAACGAACTTCAGGGCTAGGCTCGGGTCTCCCAGGTAAACCGCTATCACGTCGGGGTTGTTTGCAATCTCCTCGGGCGGCCCCTCGGCTATCTTCCTACCGAAGTGGAGCACCATTATGCGCTCCGCGATATTCATAACAGCGTGCATCACGTGCTCCACCATCATTATCGTAACCCCCTTCTCGTCCCTAACCTTCTTGAGGAGACCGAGCATTGAGTCGATCTCCGCCGGGGTGAGGCCGGCGAGTACCTCGTCTAGCAACAGTAGCCTAGGCTCAGCGGCTAGAGCCCTCGCTAGCTCCAGGCGCTTCTTCTCCTGCACGTTCAAGGCGGCGGCTGGCAGCTCTATCTTATCGCCTAGTCCTACGAAGCTGGCCACCTCCCTGGCTATCTCTAGGGCCTCGTCCTCACTTATCTTACCGTAGCGCGGCCCGAAGAGGGCGCCTACGGCTATGTTCTCGAGCACCGTTAGGCCTGGGAAGGGCTTGACCACCTGGTGGGTCCTCGCTATCCCTAAGCGGGCCCTCTCATGCGGCTTCAGGTTCGTTATATCCCTGCCCTCATAGATTATCCTCCCCTCGTCGGGCTTATAGACCCCGCTTATCATGTTGAAGAGCGTAGTCTTCCCGGCGCCGTTAGGGCCTATTATGCCGAATATCTCGCCCTTCTTTACCTCGAATGATACCTCATTGACCGCTACGAGGCCTCCGAACCTCTTGACGAGGTTCTCGCCCCTTAGTATCTCGCCAGCCATGCGCTCCACCCCACCACGGTTACTCTAGCGCCTTCCTTAGCCTGGGGAACTTCTCCCTCAACCATCCCACTAGGCCTTCTGGTACTAGCGCTATTATTATTACTATCAGAGGGCCTAGCACGACGAAGGATGCCTGCGCTATCTTCGTCAGCAGGCTCCAGTATAGGCCGTAGTAGATGTATGCTCCCACTATTGGGCCCAGGAAGGTGCCGAGGCCGCCGACTGTGTTCTCCACAATCATTATGACGCTGTTGAGCAGGCTGAAGACGTCCTGCGGGTCGAACTTGGCGTGCCTGAAGGCTAGTGGTACGCCCCACATGCCGGCTATGAGCGCTGATAGAGTGAAGGCCATTAGCTTGTACTTGAATGTATCGACGCCCATGACCTCCGCTGCCTCTTCGTCCTCCCTTATTGCAGCGAGGCCGAAGCCGAACCTACTGGCTTTGATATAGTAAACCACGAGTAATGTTATGACGAAGACCGTGAAGTGCATCCAGTAGAAGCTCTGGACCGTTAGGCTGAGGTTCCTGAAGAGTAGTGGGGGTGATATGCCTGCCCTGCTCAGCGTGTAGATGGCCAGGTACAGTACCACGTAGTCCAGGCCTATGGTGGCTATAGCGAAGTACGCCCCTCTGAGCCTCAGCACGACCCAGCCCACGGCATAGGCTACCAGCGCCGCTACCCCGGCCCCTAGGAGGAGGGCCACTATGAACATTGAGATAGTGAATGGATGCGATGGCATAATGCTCTCTATTGTGACGGCCGTCATCCATGCCCCTATGCCCACGAATACCGCGTGGCCGAAGCTCACGTAGCCAGCGTAGCTCATTATGACCGCCAGCGCCAGAGCCCAGCCTATGTACATCATCGTGTCCATGGCGTTGCCTATTATTGATAGCAGGTGGCCCTCCTGGCCAGCTATGCCTATGACTAGGTAGATGAGGATGAGTACTATGGAGGCTATGAACCCGGGTCTCTTTAGCATCCTCACTCCGCAACACCCCTCCTACGCCTCAGGGCTGAGGCGAGCCTATCGTCTAGGTAGCCGAAGAGGCCCGTTGGCTTGAGGGCTAGGATTAGGAGGAGTATAAGGAAGGTCACGACGAGCGCTATTGAGACCTCCTGGGTGGTGGCTACTACCAGCTCGTAGGTCAGCCCTAGGATGAGGCCCGCCACGTAGGAGCCCATTATGCTTCCGAGGCCGCCCGCTACTACTATGACGAATGCTAGTGGCGCTATTATCGACTCTTTGAGGGGGGTCACAGAGCCCGCCCATGCTAGGTAGAGTGGACCGGTGGACATGGCGAAGGCTACGGATATGATTGTGGTGAGGAGCTTTATCCTGACAGGGTCTATGCCGACGAGCGCTAGGGCTCTGGAGTCCTGGGTTACCGCTTGGATCATCAGGCCGAGGTTTGTCAGGCGCACGAGGGCGAATAGCGCGAATGCTATCACGAATGATATTATTCCAACTAGTATCTTCGTCTTTACGATAGTTATAGTGGAGCCTATCATCACGTAGGGTGGGTGCCCGAAGGACCACGAGATACCCGGCTCTGTGCTATACCAGCTTGTCCAAGCTGCGAGGGCGTAATGGAGGCCGAAGAGTGTTAGGCCGAAGCCGAATGTCGCCATCAGGGTCGCCATCTCGTGTTTTAGCGTTATCACATCAACGTGGCCTATTATCGGGTGAACCGACGTGTAGTAGAGTAGCGCGCCCATCACAACGCCGAGTATTCCCATCGTGATTATTGCTCCCATGGGGTTCAGCAGTGCCACCTTATAGAGCACGTAGAAGTTGGCCGTAAACATCGCTGCAAGCACTATGAGGTGGCCATGGGCCAGGTTGACGACCTTCATAACACCCCAGATAAGGGTGAGCCCCACCGAGATAGCTCCTAGCAGGCTACCATACAGCAGCCCCTCGATGAATCCCCTCGCCAGCTCCGCCGCTGTGACCACCAACCCTCTGCTACACCCCACCTAAGGCGCCAGCTCCCGCCCATACTGTGCCCGGGGGGCAAACCTAGGAGCCCACATTTAAGCGGAAACGCTTGTCCTACCATTATACAAAAAAGTCAGAAAAAGTTTTTATATAAAAAATCACTTCCTCACGGCGAGCCACACGCCAACGATTATTATAATTATTATTACTATGACCGTGCCCCAGAGGACCGCCTTGCTGGTCTTCTTCGTGGTCGTAGTAGGCGATGGCGACGGGGTCGGGCTGCTAGTTGAGGCTGCGTGAGTTGCTGGCGATGTGGAAGTCGTCTTAGCTGATGATGGCCACCAGTTTGGCGGCGCTATCAGAGGCTTGGCCTGCGCTACTTCGGGTGGCCATACTATTACCTGCTTGCCGTTCTGCCACTGCGCGATTATCATCTTGTGGCCGATCTGCAGGCCCGTGTTGGGGTCTATCTTCAGGCGGCCGAAGAACGTCATGATGTCGAGGTTGTTCATTGCTTGCCTTACCTTAGCGTTATCGAGGGTGCCAGCCGTTTCAATAGCCTTGACTAGGAATAGTATAGCGGCGCCAGCCTCTGCCGCCTGGTAGGCCGGGCTTCCCAGACCCTTACACGCTGAGAGCTCGCTCTGGGCCTTGTTGAAGTAGTTTATCCACTCCTGCACGGTGGGGCCGAACCACTCGATGCCCATCTGCTTGGCTATCTGTGGCGAGTACTTAACGCCCGGTGCCCACTGGGCGGGGTAGGCTACGCCATTAGCTATGTCGTCTAGCTCCTGGTAGAACTTGGGCTGCGCGGGAGCGACCAGGATTGCTATGAATTTGAGATGCCAGCCGAGGTCGTGGGCCTGCTTCACGAGGGCCTTACCGTCATCATAGTGGCCCCCACCTAGGAGCACGTTCGCGCCCTTGGCCTTAGCGGCGCTTATGAAAGTGCTGAAGTCAGAAGTGCCAGCCTCGTATGCCTTGGAGTAGACCACGTCGAGGCCCATCTGCTTGGCCTTCTGCTCGGCGTACTTTACGACCGAGGAGGCGAACTTACCGTTCTCGTAGATGAAAGCTATCTTAGCATCGGGAATGTACTGCTTTATTATTTCGAGCGCGCCAGTGAAGTACTCGCTCGCGGGGCTCAGTATCTGCACCAGGTAGTGGTAGCCCTTCTGGAATATAGCGTTGCTTGCGCCACCGTGGCTGAGCATTATCACATGGTACTGCTCCGCTATCGGTGCCGCAGCGCTCGTTAGGCCGCTGCTGTATGGGGCTAGGAGGAAGTTCACGTGGTCCTGCGTCACAAGCTTCTGCACTATGCTAGGCTCGTTGTTCGCGCTAGAGGCATCGTCATAGTATATTAGCTGTAGCTTGTATGTCTTGCCGCCCACCTTGACGCCGCCGTGATCGTTAATCCACATAATGGAGGCGATAGCGCCACATAGAGCCTGATGGCCCTCAGTGGCGAAGTGGCCGCTGAGGCTTATGGGCATCCCTATCTTGATGACATTACCGCTTACACTCGAGGGGTAGCTCAGCGCCGTCGATACCAGCGTGTATGCCGGGGCCATCGCCACGAGCGCCGCCAGAACCAGCACGAGGGCTATCGACCTAAGGCTCCTCTCCATATTTCCCCCCCATAGGGGCTTGTCCAAAGTAGAACGACAACGCTCCACTGGTATTTATTTTGTCTATAGTGGGAGGAGATATACTCATGCAGTAGAGGGAAACGAGTGGGAGAATTAATCTGCTTCTACCTCGAAAAACCCTACACGCCACGGGGGCCCATAGCCTGGGAGGGGCTTAGTACAGCGCCTGCCAAGCGGGCCTCTTGCTTGAGGAGTTTCTTAAGAGTGGAACATGCTAGAGACGGATGCTACGGCAGCAAAGAAGCCTGAGACCCCAGGGGCCCTAGGTAGGTGCCAGCCTATGCTATATAACACCTTGACGTATGCTTCCAGCGCTATTATTTATTTTATTTTATTCTATTATTGTTATGTTTTCCTCGGGGAAGCCTAGCTCGACTAGTATTTTCTTCA
>JALWEW010000063.1:0-4038 GCA_027039295.1 Acidilobaceae archaeon | reverse complement strand
CCCTATGCCTATGGTCGCCCTGGAGCTCTATGCGCCCTTCCTTCGCTGTGCCACCGGTTGCCAGCCTGCTCTTCAGTATCGAGGCTAGCTTCTTTAGATTGAACTCCTTCTCGTTTATGCCTTCTATTATTGTTACCTCTCTGCCGAATCTGCGCTTCTCGACTCTTATCTTAATTAATTGCTCCTCTGCAGAGAGCTGCTCGCAGATCTCAGGTGGGAGCCCCCCGCAAAGCGATGAGTCCATCATGGCCTTGCTATCCACCCACCCTGCAGGACTAGGGGGTCCCGGTTAAGGGTTATAAGCTTAGCTTGGAGGGGTGCCCTAGGGGCCTGCTCTTGAGCAGCTATGGCGATATGGAGGCTGGCGAGGGGGAGACCCTGTACTATGGCATAAAGAAGAGGCCTGTCTACTATGTGTGTATGAGGTGCGGCTTCAAGGTTAGCAAGGAGGAGCTTGAAGCTATGCCCGCTTACATGTGCCCCAGGTGTGGGTATAGAATATTCATGAAGGTCAGGGCGCCCCCCAGTCTCGGCTATCTTAGGAGGGTCTATGCGATCTAGCCCTCTCGCGGGCGGCCACCACCTCTACCAGGAGCTTGGCCGCAGTCACGGCCGTGATGCCTGTTGGGTCGTAGGGCGGTGTGACCTCGACTACGTCAGCGCCCACGATCCTCTCGTCGACGAGTGAGTGAATGAGATTCAGAGCCTCACGGAACGTGAGCCCCCCGGGCTCCGGGTTGCCGACGCCTGGAGCGTAGGCTGGGTCTAGGAAGTCCATATCTATACTGAGGTAGACCCTCTCACAGGGGGAGAGGATCCTTCTAGCCCTCGCCGCGACGTTTGCCTCCCCGAGCCTCTCCACGTCTAGGCTCGTGGCATACCATACTCCCTCCCGGCTATCCGCGACCTCCGCCTCCTCGTCGGAGAAGCCCCTCACGCCTATGTAGACGAGCCTCGGCGGGTGGATCCTCTCTAGTATCCTCCTCATAACGCATGCGTGGCTATACCTATAGCCTAGATACTCGTCTCTGAGGTCGAAGTGGGCGTCGAGAACCACTATACAGGGCGGCTCCCCCAGGGCGCTGGAGAGCCCCTCGACCACCCCGTAGGTTACTGTGTGCTCGCCGCCGAGCACGAGGGGGATCCTCCCCTCCCCCGCTAAGATCTTGATGGCCTGCGAGAGCCTGGCGAGCGTTTCGAGGACGTCGCCGTGAACGACTGCTACGTCGCCCTCGTCATATATGGGCACATAGTCCACATCCATGGAGGCGTGGAGACTCCTGAACTCTATGAAGGCCGAGGCCTCCCTTATCGCCCTTGGGGCCCAGCGCTGTCCCCCCCTATAGGAGGCCGTGGAGTCGAGCGGTACCCCTAAGACGCTGTACTTCGAGGCCTCCCTCTGGGGCCTGTAGCCCCCGAAGGCCAGCGGCGACTCCTCTATGAAGGGCGCTGGCACAGGCTGCGCCACCCGGCGGCGTGGCGACTCGATTGGTTAAAAGACCCTGAAGCGCTGGCCCCGCGGGTGCGGTGGACAGGCTTGACAGGGGACCTCTACGACAAGATCATCGACCTAGCCAAGAGGAGGGGCTACTTCTGGCCCTCCTATGAGATCTACGGTGGCGTGGCGGGCTTCTACGACCTGGGACCCCTCGGCGCCGAGCTGAAGAGGAGGATAATAGAGAAGTGGAGGAGGGTCTTTGTGCTAGACCATCAAGAGCACGTCGTCGAGATAGAGACCCCCATGATAGGCCCCTCGAGGGTCTACGAGGCGAGCGGGCACCTCGAGAGCTTCACCGACCCGATAGTGGAATGCACCAAGTGCGGCAGAAAATTCCGGGCCGACCACCTCATAGAGGAGAAGCTCGGCATAAGCGCTGAGGGGCTCAGCCCCGAGGAGATGACCAGGCTCATAAGAGAGCACGACATACGCTGCCCCGTCTGCGGGGGCGAGCTGAGTGAGGTCAAGCTCTTCAACCTGCTCTTCAGGACCCAGATAGGACCCTATGAGGGTAACATAGGCTTCCTAAGGCCCGAACTCGCGCAGGGCATGTTCGTCGCCTTCAAGAGGGTTCTGGAGAGCCTGCGGGGGAGGCTGCCCCTCGGTATAGCCCAGATAGGCAGGGTGGGTAGGAATGAGATTAGCCCGAGGCAGGGCATGATAAGGCTCAGGGAGTTCACTATAGCCGAGATGGAGTACTTCTTCGACCCGGAGGACGAGGAGGGATCCTGCCCCTGGTTCGAGAGGCTCTCGAACCTCCAGCTGAGGATAGTGACGTGCAGCGAGAAGAAGCGGGGAGAGCCCCCCAGGACCTACAGGCTCTCGGAGGCCGTGGCTAGAGGCGTGATAATGCATAAGTGCCTCGCCTACTGGATGGGGGTAGCCCAAGTGCTCGTTGAGTCCCTCGGCATCCCGGGGGAGGACATCTACTTCGAGGAGAAGTGCCCGGAGGAGAGGGCCCACTACTCGAGCCAGACGTTCGACCAGCTCGTTAGAGCCTCGAGGTGGGGCTGGGTGGAGGTGAGCGGCCACAGCTATAGAGGCGACTACGATCTGAGCAGGCACATGAGGTATAGCGGGGCCGACCTGACGGTGTTCAAGCCCTACCCGAAGCCGATTAAGGTTAAGAGGAAGAAGGTGCTGGTTAATAAAGCGGTTGTGGGGCGCCTCTTCAGGTCCGAGGCGCCTAGGGTCATAGAGGCCCTCCAGGCCCTCGACGCATCCTATGTAGAGGAGAGGCTGGCGAAGGGGGAGCCTATAGAGGTGGGAGGCTATAGGGTACCCCCGGAGGCCGTTAGCGTAGCTGAGGTCGAGGAGAGGGTAAGTGGGAGTAAGATAGTGCCCCACGTGGTCGAGCCCTCCTTCGGGGTTGAGAGGCTGCTGTACGTCACACTCGAGCACGCTTACAGGGAGCGTGAGGGCAGGGTAGTCCTCTCGCTGCCAAGGGACCTAGCGCCCTACCAGGCTGTCGTGCTACCACTACTCGAGAACGATGAGAGGCTCGTGGAGCGGGCCAGAGCACTCTATGAGCGCCTGAAGTCGGAGGGCTTCAGGGTCTACCTTGACTCCAGCGGGAGCATAGGGAGGAGGTACGCGAGGGCCGACGAGATAGGGGTTCCAGCGGCGTTCACGGTTGACTACCAGACCCTGGAGGACGGAACGGTCACGCTCAGGGACCGCGACACGTGGAGGCAGGTGAGGCTCCCCGAGGCCCGCGCGGCCGAGGCCCTCCGGCGATTCATATATAGCGGCGCTAAGCTGGAGGAGCTAGGTGAGCCCCTGGAGTAGCCGGAGCCCCCGCGGGATCAGGTAGGGGTGCATGCACTTGGCGGGCGAGGAGGGGATCGAGGCTAAGCCCGAGGAGGAGCTGCTCCCGGACAAGGCAGACGTCAAGGCGGCGCTCTCACTCATACCCCCGGCCTCGGCGCTGAAGTCGGAGGAGAGGAGGCTCACCGAGAAGAGGATACGCCTAAGGTATGACGCTAGCCTTGAGCCGGAGGAGGCTAAGGTCAACCCCCGGCTAGCAAAGGAGCTGGGCATAGAGGATAAGCTCGAGATAGTAGTAGCTGGCCGTCACAGGTTCGTCTTCCGCGCCATTGTAGACGACGAGGTCGAATACAATAGGGTCCACGTCAATCCAGACCTGATGGAGGAGAATGGCATAGCCGACAACAGTATAGCCACCGTCAGAGCCTATAGAGGAAGCGAGAGATTAGGAGTGAATCTCGGTGTTAGGAGATAAGTTCTCAAGGAAAGAGGGAGGGAAGGATTATACCCTCTCTCCTACTCCCTACCATTCTATACATGCTAAAGTAGACTGGTGGCCGGAGCTATGTTAACACGCAGGGAGGTGATTGAAGGCGCCGTTGAGCAGATATCAATGAACCTTATACAGCTTGTTAAGGTAAATGAGAAACTCTCGAATTATAAGTTAGCTGATCCCAACGTGCTAGATCTAAGAAAAGATACACAGCTCGTAGACCTACTGGATGCTACCGTCATGCTCAGAGAGAAGATCGTTGAGATCCTAGACACAATAG
>JALWEW010000062.1 GCA_027039295.1 Acidilobaceae archaeon | reverse complement strand
GAACTCGCTACCTACGACCTCTATGGTGAGCTGGCCCTCGAAGCCCGCGTCGACGACGGTGGCGGGTATGTAGATGCCCGTCCTGGCCCACGTGCTCCTCAGGTTCACCAGCCCGGCGACGTACTCGGGTAGCCTTATGTACTCAAGCGTGTGGAGGAGCATCCTCCTCCCCGGGGGCACTATCAGGTGGTCACCGGCTTCCCCGCAGTCATACAACTCTAGGGGGTTTGGGGGGCTTCTTGGGTCTAGGACGAAGTCCTGCCTGTCCCTCAACATGCAGTATCCCCTACCCAGCCTCAGGTCCAGCCCGTTCTCCCTGATAGTGTCGTGGAAGAGCGGTTCAACCCTCAACTCTCCGATCCTTATGAGAGCTTCAATATCACGGTCCGATAGTATCATTTAGACCACCCGCTACCCTCAGAGGGAAACCAGGCGCTGCGGATGCTTGGGAGGGCGGCCCCTGTATCTAGCGGGTGACACCCTCCCACACGCTCGAGGGGATACATTCCGGTGGTAGGCACCGTGCTTTTATACCGGTCCTTCAAGGTGTATCCCGGGTGAACTTAGTGGCTATCACGAGGAGAACCGCCCTGCTGGTACTGGCCAGCGTGGCGTTCATCGCCGTCGCTCTGGCACTGGCGACGGCGCCGACCATAGCCTCAGCACAGGCAGGCGGAGGCGGCGGTGGCACTAGCGGCGCTGCGCTGGGCAAAACACTCGGCGCCGGCCTAGCAGTGGGCCTAGCAGGCATAGGCGGGGGCTACGCCGTAGGCGTCGCAGGCGCAGCCGCTGTGAGTGCCATCGCGGAGAAGAGAGAAGTAAGCGGTATGGGCCTGCTGATAGTCGCTATGGGAGAGGGAATCGCCATCTACGGGCTACTCGTGTCGATATTGCTGATATTCGTAGTACACTAGGGCCGCAGAGCTTCTAGCCGTCCCCCACGCTACTAGGTTATTCTTTAACGGGCATCGCCGCTAACCTCTCGAGGCGCCGGTAACACATTATAACCCTGGCCGGAGGAAACAGCTAGCATCGGGAGGGGCCGTCGTCTAGCCTGGCTAGGATGCCAGCCTGGGGCGCGAAGCCCCCCGCTCCGGGGGCACGCCCGGAGCGCTGGTGGTCCCGGGTTCAAATCCCGGCGGCCCCACCATCGCCGCATAGTCCTTTTATAGAGTCCTGCAAGCAGGCTCCTCCCTAGGGGGTGTGTTCACAGGTGTCGGAGGAGAGGGTCTACAAGGTGAAGGTCGGCGAGAAAGAGATAGTGATAGATGAGGAGGTTTTGGATATACTTCAGAGGTACGTGAGGGTTGAGATGAGCCTCGAACAGCTAGCAGCCGCTCTCGGCCTTGAGAGCTGGGAGGAGGCGTACGAGTTTGTGAAGAAGGTCCCAGCGTGGATCCTCTGGGTGCAGCCCACGCTCTGGAAGACCATGAGGGAGATGAGGACCGCCCGCGAGGAGTTAAGGGGCTAGTAGTCCAACTTATACCCACACCCTGCTGAGGGCCCCGTGGAGGGGATGGCCGAGCGTTCCAGCACCGAGCCGCCCGGGGGCTATGAGGTCAACTTCCGCCCCTGGGCAACCCTCCGCTTATGCAAGCGCTTATAGGCCTCCACTCCTTACCCTGCAGCCGGACCCCGGTCCCGTGCGAACTAGCCCCGAGTATCGGGGACGCGTGTGCACGGGGCGGGTCACTCCCGGCCCTTCCAGGCGGGCTTGAAGGGTGCCTTGGAAGTTGCGGTTCATAGTAATGGTGGGACCTGCTGGGAGCGGTAAGTCCACTCTCACGGCGGAGCTGGCGGATACTATCGAGAGCTATGGGCCGAGTGTTGCCAGGGTCAACTATGACCCTGCGGCCGAGAAGCTTCCCTACGACCCGGAGGTTGATATTAGGGACTATGTGAGCGTCGAGGAGTTCATGGAGAAGGGTCTGGGCCCGAATGGTGCCCTGATAGCTGCCGTGGATACATCGTTTGCACACGTCACGGAGATCAGGTCCAAGATAGACGATATAAACCCTGACTACGTGATAATCGATACCCCTGGCCAGCTCGAGCTATTCGCCTACCGAGTTGGAGGGCCAGTCGTGGTGAGGGCAATCATAGAAGATAGGCCATCAGCGACTGTCTTCCTCATGGACCCCATGTTCTTCGAGGAGCCGATAGGGATGGTATCAATCCTAACGCTGGCCTCCAGCGTGGCAGTGAGACTCCAGCTACCCCAGGTAAACGTGGTAAGCAAGGCGGACCTCCTCCGCCGAGAGGTGCTGGAGGAGATAATCCCTCGTCTAGGCGAGGAGGGGTACCTGTCAAGCCTCGTGAACTCTATGGATGGAGTCGATGACTTCACAAGGAACCTCGCACTCAGCATATCGGAGGCCCTCTACGTGTCAGGCTTCATAGGGGAGGTCCTACCAGTCAGCATACATGACCCTGATAGCCTTGCCAGGCTATACGCTAAGCTACAGCAGATACTAGCGGCAGGTGATGATTACGTATTCTACGATTATGTAGGCTAGGTATCCCACATGTTCACTCTCACTTTAATTCCTATGCCAGCCACCTATCAGAGTGGGGGTACCCCGGTTTGGAGAGGAGGATAGTTAAACCCTCGAAGACCGAGATCGACGTATTCTTCTACCCAAAGAGCATAGCGGTGGTGGGTGCCTCCAAGAAGCCGGGGAGCATAGGGCGGGCCATAGTAGAGAATCTTCTAGAATCCTACAAGGGCGGGATATACCCCGTCAACCCTAAGTATGATGAGATACTCGGATTGAGGGCGTACCCGAACCTCTCATCGCTCCCGGAGCCCCCGGAGCTCGTAGTAGTCGCAGTGAGGGCTGAGGCGACTCCCCCCATAGTGGAGGAGGCCGGACGCGTCGGCGCTAAGGGAGTGATAGTGGTAAGCGGGGGCTTCGCCGAGTCTGGAGAGAAGGGTAGGATGCTGCAGGAGCAGCTCAAGGCGATAATAAAGAGGTACGGCATGAGGCTTATAGGACCCAACTGTATAGGCGTCTACAACGCACTCTCCGGCGTTGACACGTTCTTCCTCCCAAAGGATAGGATGAAGAGGCCCCACAAGGGACCCATAGCGATCATAAGCCAAAGCGGCGCCTTCCTCGCCAGCATCATGGACTGGGCGGCCGATGAGGGTATAGGCATAAGCAAGGCCGTGAACTTCGGCAACAAGATAGATGTGGATGAAGTCGACCTCCTAGAGTACTTCGCCGAGGACGAACATATAAGGGTAATAGTGATGTACCTCGAATCAATAAACCCCGGCCGCGGCAGGGCATTCATAGAGGCGGCGAGGAGGGTCACAGAGGCTGGTAAGAGCGTCGTGGTACTCAAGGCTGGCAGGACCGGTGCCGGGGCGGCCGCCGCCGCGAGTCACACAGCCGCCCTAGCCGGCGACTATGCGGTCTACCGCGCCGCCTTCAAGCAGGCCAGGGTGATAGAGGTTGATGAGCCCATAAAGCTCTTCGACATGGCCAAGGCCCTAGCCAGGCTGACGCCACCCCGGGGGCCTAGAGTTGGGATAGTGACAAACGCCGGGGGCCCAGGTGTGATAGCGGCTGATCGGCTGGCCGAGCTGGGCCTAGTAGTCCCCAGGTTCACAGAGGAACTCAAAGCCAGGCTCCGCCAGTTCTTCCCCGAGAGGGTAGCTGTAGGCAACCCAGTCGACCTCACGGGGGACGCGACGCCCGAGGACTTCGAGAGGGCAATGAAGGTAGTCATAGAGAGCGATGAGGTTGACATGCTGATGGTCCTAGCGCTCATGCAGCCCCCCACGATGCACGAGAGGATAGCGGACATCATAGCCGATGTAGCCTGGAGGCACAGGGATAAGCCCGTAGTCACGGTGACGATAGGCTCAGAGTACGCCAAGAGGATGAGGGAGTACCTGGAGAATAGGGGCATACCCGTATACGACTTCCCCGACAAGGCTGCAAACGCCCTCTACGCCCTCTACAGATGCTCCACCTGCAGGTGGGGCGCCAGACCCTGCGGCGAGACCTACGAGAGCCTCGGGGCGGTTGTGCCAGGCGATGCCAGGGAGAGAGCCGAGCGCATAATCGCGGAGGCACTGAAGCGCGGGGGAGGCAAGCTACTCGAACACGAGGCCTTCGCGGTCCTCGAGGCCTACGGCCTGCCGGTGCCCCGCTACTGCCTGGCCAGGGATAGGTCGGAGGTAGCGTCTTGCCTCGAGGAGGCTGGAGCACCGGCCGTGGCGAAGGTGGTGAGTCCCGACGTAATACATAAGAGTGACGTGGGAGGAGTGATCCTCGGCATTAAGAGCATCGAGGAGGCCGAGAGGGCCTTCGATAAGATAAGCCGTAGCCTGGCCGCACACAAACCCGACGCCAGGTTCGTGGGTGTACTATACCAGCAGATGGTGCCTGAGGGACTCGAGGTCATAGTGGGCTCTAGGAGAGACCAGACCTTCGGCCCGGTCCTACTCTTCGGCCTCGGCGGCGTCCTAGTGGAGGCAATCAGGGATGTCTCGATAAGGGTAGCGCCGATCGAGCCCTGCGAGGCACTGGAGATGATCACCGATATTAAGGGTAGACGCCTCCTCGAGGGCTACAGGGGCATGCCGCCCAGGGACAAGAGGGCCCTCGCGGGGGTAATCTTAAAAATCGCCCGGCTGATGCTTGACATCCCCCAGGTGCGAGAGCTGGACCTGAACCCCGTGATGTCGTACGAGCGGGGAGCCGCGATAGCGGATGCGAGGATAATCGTGTAGAGGGTGAGGATCGGGTGAAGCAGGAGAGCGCTGGCCCGCAGGAAGCACTCCCAGAGGAGGTACGCGGAGTAATTGAGAAGCTAAAGGACATGAGCGAGGACGAACTACTAAAGCTAGCCGAGGAGTACAGGGAGAAGATCGTATCCATCAAGGACCAGAGGAGGACGCTCGTGGAGGAGAACAAGAAGCTCAGGGCCCAGAGAAGGCAGCTCATCGAGGAGAAGAGACAGCTCACGAGTCGCCTACAGGAGGTCAGGAGGAAGAGGAACGAGTTGATGGAGCAGTTGAGGCAGCTGAAGAGCGAGAGAGACAAAGTCAGGGAGGAGCTAGAGAAGAAGAGAGAGCAGTTGCAGCTGGCGAGGAAGCTCGCCGAGAAGGAGGGCGACTTGGCCAAGCTCTCCCTCAAGAGGCTCCAGAGGAGGCTCGAGGAGCTTGAGTGGAGGCAGATGACGAGCGTCCTGCCGCCAGAGGCTGAGAAGAGGATAGTCGAGGAGATAAGCAGGCTCGAGGAGCTCATCGAGAGGGTGCGCAAGGCAAAACAGCAGGTCCTCTCTATAATGGAGCTTGAGGCCGAGGTGAAGGCGCTACGCCTTAAGAATAGGGACTTGACGCAGAGGATCAACGAGATAAGGGAGTCCATCGGGGAGATCAAGAGGGAGATCCAGAGCCTGGTAGAGCGCATAGAGGAGTATAACAAGAAAATAGACGCTCTAAGCGAGGAGATAAACGAGAGGAGCGCGATACTCGACGACCTCTCGAGGCAGCTCGACCTACTATACGCTGTCTATAGGGAGATAATGGTGAAGGTGCGCGAGCTCAAGCTAGCCCGCCAGTATAGGATGTCGCTAGAGGAACTCGAGAAGAGGAGGAAGGAGGTCATGGAGAAGTACAAGCGCGGAGAGCCGCTGAGCCTACAGGAGCTAAGGATACTCTACGGCGAGTTCGACGAGATAATAGGCCGTTCCAGCCGCTCCTAAAACCCTCATATCTATCTATACCCCCCGTATCCGGCCCAAGTGGAGGCATGGGAGCTCCAGTAGAGCCCTGCAGGGGTCCCGGGAATAGCCCCTGATTTCCCGGGTCACCTACTTGCGGGTTCCGCTTTGCAGGCTTATAGGGCTGGCTGCTCCACGATGCACTCGGAGAGCGCGGTAGGGGCCCTCCAATGGAGAGAGCGATATTAGACGTAGACGCTGAGGGCATAGGCGACCTTGAGGGGCAGAGGGTGCTAGTGATAATAGTGGATCTCGATGATGACCTTTCAACGGTTGGTATAAGGACCCCCATAATCGGTTATGAAAACGTGTTAGAGGCAGCAATACAATTCGCTACCGCAAGGCCTGAGGACTCGGATGTGAACACGATATTCGCCGGACTCCACGTCTATAGGCAGCTAAGAAGCGAGGGAGCCGACGCCGAGGTTGTGCTCTTGGCCGGGCACCCCACCGATCTCCTAGCTGGCCAGAGGAGGGTCTCGGAGCAGTTATCGAGGATACTCCAAGACTTCGGGAGGCCCGCTGGCGCCATACTAGTCTCTGATAGCGAGTATGACATGCTCATAGCCGAGGTGATAAGGAGCCACCTGCCACTACTGGGGATAAAGCGTGTAGTCGTAGAACAGCACCTTGGAATAGAGGCTAGCTACATGCTTGTAGCAAGATACCTCAAGAAAGCCGTGACCGACCCCCGCTTCGCGAAGTACACCATTGGTATACCAGGCGTCCTACTCGCAACGGCGGGGCTCCTAAGCATATTCGGCCTCGGGGGCCTAGTGTTCAAGTCCGTGATTGCACTCCTCGGCCTGGCAATGGTGGTGCACGGCTTCAACCTAGAGCCGGTAATCAAGAGAGAGATAGCATGGTTCTCATCTAGGCCCGGGCTAGTCATGGCTGGCTACGTCATCATGCTAATGTTCACGGCTGCCAGCGCCGTCGTTGCCTACTACAGCATCTCACAGACCCAAAGCCTCATAGAGGGTATGGCCAACTTCTTCAGGTACTCGGTAATGCTCTTCTCCATAGGCGCCATAGGCTATATAATAATAGGGAGGATACTCTACATGACAGTCAACGGAGACTTCGAGGTGTACGGGGAAGTAGCCGCGATAATATTATTCCTATTCGCTACAGCGGCATTCTATAGGCTCGGGGAGAGCCTGCAATACGTGAGGGGCCCCGACCTGCCGAGCGCTCTAACAAGCGCCCTACTAGAGAGCGATTTCCTCGAGCTATCTATAATAGGCGCCTCCCTGGCGGGCCTCGTCGAGCTGGCTGGCAAGGCCCTAAGCAGGAAGGGCGAGGGTGGGCGCCAGCAGGGCGCAGAGGGTGCTAGGACCGAAGCCAGCTAGGCCCCGAAGTTCCTCTTCACACCCGCGAACCAGTCCAGCGCCCTCTCCAGCTCCTCAACGGTAAAGTCGGGCCACAGGGTTTCGGTGAAGTATAGCTCCGCATAACGGGCGGCAAAGGGTACGAAGTCGCTCAGCCTCCTCCAGCGGCCCGTCCTAATGACGAGGTCCAGGGGAGGCAGCCTAGCGCTGGGCGGCTCAATGCCCTTCAGGGCGAGGGCTAGCTCCCAGAGGCTCGAGTAACCTATGAGCAGGACAAGGAGG
This sequence comes from Acidilobaceae archaeon, assembly GCA_027039295.1. Lineage (GTDB taxonomy): Archaea > Thermoproteota > Thermoprotei_A > Sulfolobales > Acidilobaceae > Calypsonella. The sequence continues at coordinate 3,978 of JALWEW010000062.1, read as the reverse complement.
CCCCCCCTCCTATGAGAAGTCTCCTCCTCGAGTCTCCGGGCTAGACCTGCGACGTCGGTGGGGAGGACGCTAGTGTCGCCGAGGACCTCGACTCTAACGTCCCTCCGCTCGAGAGCCTCATCACTCATGAGGTCTCTGAGGCCCCTCTTTATTAAGTGGAACACGAGGGATAGCTCGAGCCTACTCCTCCGGAGGGCGTTATCGCGGCTGAGAACGTACACGGTGACATAGCGGGACCCCCAAGAGTAGAGGTGGTCTATGATAGTCCTCAGGGTCTCGTAGCCCCTCTCGTAGGCCCTATCCAGAGAGACCCCATGCCTGCGCGCCCACCTACGATTGCCGTCCGGGATTATGCCTACATGCAGCGGAGCCCTAGGCACCTACAGCTGCCCCCCAGGGGGCACCGGGTGTGGCGAGGGCTTATTACTAGCCTTACCTCATCCACTCCGAGTACCGGGTGCAAAACGCTGGAGGGGGCATTCGCTGCTATAGGCACGTCGAACCCCGTTAAGGTGAGGGCTGCTCAAAGGGTCTTCGCGCGCCTGGTAGGCCTCCCCGTTAGGGGCGTCCCCGTCGAGACGAGCGTGTCTAGGCAGCCTGTGGGGCTTGACGAGCTGCTTCGGGGAGCCCTCGAGAGGGCGTATCGCTCGCGCGTCCTGACGGGGGCCCTCTACGGCGTCGGCGTTGAGGCGGGCCTATTCGAGATGCCCACCAGCACTGGGTTCATCGAGACTCAAGCAGCAGTCATAGTGGGCCCGGGTCTGAGGGTCAGCGTAGGCCTTAGCAGCTCCTTCGAGCTGCCGCCGTGGCTGGTGGAGGAGATGCTGTCGGGTAAGGAGCTGGGTGAGGCCTATAGGCCCAGGCGTGGAGACATAGGCGAGGGTATAGGCTACATTGGCGTCGAGAGTATGGGCTACACGACCAGGCAGGAGCTCACCGAGCAGGCGATAGAGGCCGCCCTCCTACCCTGGCTTAGGGGCAGCGAGTGGCTCCAGAGCGCCGCGGATCTCGCGGAGAAGCTCGGGGCCCGCCTGGAAACAGCTTAAAGGCCCCCATCGACCCCCCGCTACGTCTAGGGGTGGAGGCAGGCAATGGGCGTCTACCAGTGGAGGGACCACAAGAAGCCCAGTGGGGGCAAGAGGAGCTGGTACTACAAGGTCAAGAGGAAGTACGCCTACGGGAGGCCCTTCGTTCCGCCTGTGCTCTCGGACAAGGACGAGAGGGCCAAGATCAGGGTACGCGGCGGTAACTTCAAGATCAGGGTGAGGAGAGCCGCTTACGCTGTGGTCTCGGATCCAAGGACGGGCAAGAGCGTGAAGGCGCGCATACTAAGGGTCGTGGAGAGCGCTCCTAACCGGGAGTTCGCGAGGAGAGGGATAATCGTGAGGGGAGTCATAATTCAGACGGAGGCGGGGCTAGCCAGGGTGACCAGTAGGCCCGGGCAGGATGGCGTTGTGAACGCGGTACTCATAAGCGAGGCCGAGAAGCGAGGCTAACAAAGCCCCCGCCTGCCAGCTTCTGGAGCGAGGTGAGGGTCGGCCTCCCTCCTCGGGTCCGCACGGGGAGCAGCTGTGAGCAGCAGAGAGTATAAGGGGCGCCGCGTCGTCCTCTGGCCCGTGAACATTGACTCGACAGCGACCATCAGGGAGGGCAGGAAGATACCGAAGAGCGAGGCCGTGCCACAGCCCCGTCTAGACGAGATAGTCAGGGCGGCCGAGAGCCTTGGCCTGGATCCCATTGTGGAGGACAAGGCTTACCCCCGCTCATGGTACAGGCATGCTAGGAGGGTCTCGGTTAGGAAGACTGGCTCGAAGAGGAGCACCCTCTTAGAGATCGCCAGGGAGATTAGGCGCCTCAGGAGCAGGGGCCGCGGCAGTAAGCCCTAGGAAGGGTGGGTGCCCTAGTTAAATGCGTTCTCTACCCCAGGGGGCCGAGACCCTCCTTAAACCCATCCCCCCACGTGTTCCATGGCGCCTTAAGAGGGGTGCCTTGCCCCTCCGAGGCGGGTGCTCGCTTGCAGGGTAGGCGTGCGGCGCGTAGGAGGCAGAGGCAGCGCGTGATTAGGGGCGAGGTATGGGCGCTGGTGAGAACTGGCCACATAGTGGTGAAGCCCTCCAACGGCCTCCCGAGGCTTGGATGGGAAGCGCTGGACGGATCCGGCAGGAGGATCGGCGTCGTCAGTGATATAATCGGTAATGTAGAGGACCCCTACGTCGTCGTGAAGCCAGCTGAGAGGGGCCTCCTGCAGAGCCTCCAGGCAGGCGTCCAAGTGGTCATGCGCCCGCCTCGGAGGGAGGCGCCCGCAGGCCGTGAGAGGCGTAGGGGTGCCAGGCGTGTCGTGCGCGAAAAAGGTGGTAGACGAGTTCGGGAACGTGATCTGCGCGGACACGGGGCGGGTGCTAGGCGCGGTCATGGACGTGGGCCCCGAGTGGAACACCGCAAGGGACAGGGAGAAGGGCATAGACAGGGCTAGAGCCTCGGTGCGCTCCACGTACACCCACCACGCCCTGAGGGAGCAGGTCGGCCTCGAGGCCCCCAGGTCCTCGAGGACAAGGAGGCTCATGCTACTGAGGCGTTGCCGCGGGAGGAGGTGCCGTGGGAGGCTGGGCCTGACGTACTCGGAGAGGGTCCACTTCGAGCACTTCAAGCTCCTGAAGGACGTGGCGAGCACCCTGAACCTCCCCCACGAGGTCCAGGAGACTGCAGGCATGATACTCCACATGTACTTTGAGAGTGGGAAGCCGAAGCCTAGTAAGGCCCGCCAGATCGTGGGCGCCGCCATAAAGGCGGCGGTGCAACTGCACATGTATAGCATACCGCAGGCCAAGATCCTCGAGGCCCTAGGCATTACTAAGACCCACCTGTGGAGAGGCATCCGCGAGCTTAACGACTCCGGCGTCTTAGGCAGGATCTGGAGCATGAACTATGTTGCCGGCAAGGGGAGGCTCTCCACACACATAGACATGATGCGGAGCTTCGTGATAAAGGCGACCGGCGACCTGAAGCTCCCCCACGAGGTGGCCAGGCTCGCCCTCAGGATCCTCGACAAGGTCGTGGAGATGGGTAAAGGCGTCGAGGGCAGAAGGCCCGAGGCCCTCGCGGGGGCTGCGGTATACCTCGCAGCGAGGCTCTACGGGTACAGGGTCTCGCAGCGAGATGTGGCCCGCACCTTATCAGTTATGGAGTCAACTATACGGAAGCAGTTCAGATTCATACTCTCCGACCTAGTCATAATAGTTAAAGTCTAAGCCCACGTCGCATAGGGCTAACGTTCCCTATCCTAAACTATAAACCCCCCAGAATACACTATCTATTCCTAGGCGCTGAGAAGCCAGGCCCCCAGACAAGCCGTGGAGGTGTAGGTAACGTGCCGAAGGCTAGCATGGAAGAGCTAGAGAAGACCGCCCTGGAGATGATAAAGAATAGCGGCTCCACAGGCATACTACAGAGCGACCTCTGGAGAAGGTTAGGCCTCGACAGTAGGGAGGGCTCAAGGCTAGTGCTCAGGCTAGCTAAGAAGGGGCTCATCAGGAGGGAGCAAGTGGTCGTCAATGGGAGAAGGACCTACAGGCTCAGATACACTAGGCCCCCGAGCCTCGAGTTGAGGCTTAAGGTTGACATAGAGGATGTGCTCGACATACCCTGCTTCACCTGCCCCTTCCTAGGGCAATGCGGGCCGGGCAACTTCAACGACCCCAGGACTTGCCCTATACTCCAAGCCTGGCTTGAGAGGAAGGCGCGCGAGCTCTTCGGCGATGATGGTAAAGCTTGACAGCCGCGTCCACAACCTCGGCTAGGGGGGCGTCGCTCCTCAGGCCCGCTGGGGACAGGTGTGTGGGCGAGGCCCTCCATCCCCTTGACTTCAGCTCCTCCTCAAGCCCCCTCCTTGGAGGAGTGTCGATCTTGAGGCTGGCAGCTAGCGCCCATGTCTCATAGTAGAATCTACCCCTGCTCAGGGGTAGCTCCTCTAGGAGGAGG
>JALWEW010000061.1 GCA_027039295.1 Acidilobaceae archaeon | reverse complement strand
GCGAGGGGCTCGACCCCCATAACCGGGTTTATGAAGTACCCGAAGCCCTGGGCGAGCTTGTAGCTCCTTATCGAGGCTGCATCGCACCTCCTCTTGACCTCTATGTCGCCCCTCTCACTCCTGATGACCCTGTAGACCTCGCAGGCCCCGTTCCCCATTGAGCTTATCCTCCGTGTAGAGGAGTGGGTGCATGGGTAAATAAAGGAAGGGATAGGGAAAGGCCCGTAGAGGGGCTCCTCAGCCCTTCCTCTTCCACTCGTGTACGACGTAGGTCTTCTTCCAGACGGGAGGCTGTATGGTGCCGGGTGGGGCGTACTCTACCTTGACGGGGACGCCTAGGTGCTTGGATAGCTTCTCCTCGAACTCCCTGGCCCAGGCGTCGGGGTCCTTGGGGGCCTCCTTGGGCTCTAGCCTCACGTAGAGCCTGTCGTGTTCTAGGCGTGTCTTCTTTATTATCTGGTAGTCCTTTATCTCGGGGTACTCCCTGACGACGGCCTCCACGTCCCAGGGTAGTATGTAGTGATAGTGGCCGTCGAAGCCCTTAACCTTGACGAGCCACTCCTCCCTGCCTAGGACGCCGAAGGGGAACATGGGGTGGGTCCGGCCGCAGCCGCCGGGGCCCTCCCTGTACTCCGCTATGTCCTCCACGTTGAACCGGATTATCGGTAGGGTGTGATTTATGAGGCTGGTAACGACTAGCTCGCCTCTCTCGCCGGGGCCGAGGGGCTCCTTGGTGTCGGGATCTATGATCTCGAACACTGCAGCGTCGAACCACCAGTGGTCGCCCTCGAACCATGGGTCCTCGGACATCTCCGTGAATGGTATCTCGCTGAAGCCGAAGAAGTCGAAGACGTAGTCTGTGTTGTAGATGTCCTGCAGCTTCTTCCTGACCTCCCTAACCAGGGGCTCGCCTGCAGTGTGGACGACCTCGAATGGCGGTTCTATGCCCCACTCCTCAACCATCATCCTCGCCAGGTGGTAGAGGCCGCTCGGCGTCCCGCCGACGACGGTTGGCCTCACCTCCTCTATAGTCCTCCTCGTTAGCTGGGGCATCGTGGCTATCGGCGCGCTGCCGTGTGGTATCACCTTCATGCCCATCATCCAGGCGGTCTTGTAGAACCTGACGCCCCACGCGTAGTTGAAGTCCATCCTCCATGCGTTGAGGTAGACGTCGCCGGGCCTCATCATCATAGCCCAGAAGTTCCTGGCGTTGAGGTCCCTGGCGTAGGCCTCCTCGGCGGGGCTCCACGTGTTGTAGGTTGGCCTCCCAGTCGTGCCGGTGCTCGTGGCTATCTTGTAGTGATAGCTATCCGGCAGGCCGGGATGGGAACCGTAGGGTATGGGCTCCGTCTGTATCTTATGTCGCACGTCGTCCTTGACTATGAAGGGTATCTTAGGGAGGTCCTGGAGGGTCCTAATGTCATCGGGCTTGACGCCGGCGCTCTCCATGTGGTCGTGGTAGAATCTACTGTTCAAGTAGGCGAATCTCACTATGTACCTCGTCTTTCTCTCGGCGAGTCTGACCAGCTCGTCCCAGGGCATTGTCTCGATGCGCTTATCCCAGTAGAGGGGCCACTCCTTCCTCTTAGGGTCGGGCCTGGCCATGGCCTTCACACCTCCTCCCACTTGACCCTCTTAACCTCGAAGTCTAGGCGACCGCCAGCGTAGGATCCTATCCTAGGCCACATCTCCAGGTCGGGGTCGGCCACGAAGTCGTTGCGGTACCCGTCTAGCTGGGCTATGATCTCCTTGAGGACGGGGAGTATCATCGTGCGGATCGGCAGGCTCGCGTAGGGGAGGCCTGCCTCCATAGCCTTCCTGTAGGCCTCCACAAGCCTCTCAGAGGCCTCCTCGAGGAGGCGTAGTATCTCAGACTCAGGGCCTGCCTCACTCAAGGCTAGATCTCACCCGAGCCAATATACCCACTCTAGCCCCACGAAATTAATCGTTAAGAGGGCCCCCAGCATATACTCCGCTCCACCTATTAGCCCCTCCCGGTCCTCCCGGTAGTGGGAGGCCCCCTTGCGTATAGTGGACTTCCACCTGCACCTGCCCCTGAGCATGGCTGGCGGTGACGTCCACAGGGCTCTCAACCTCCTCCTCGGGGAGATGGATGATGCAGGCGTCGATGTGGCGGTAGCCATAGCCATAGAGGCCAGCCCGGAGGTCGTGAGGAGGAATGTCACGCCCGAGAAGCTACGTAACGCCATCCAGCCCCTGCTATACGACTGGAGGGCGCTAGGCCACCCCTCACTCTACAACGCCATGGTCAGGCCCCGCGAGGCCCTCGAGGACCATCTGAGGCTCGTGGAGCGCCACCTAGCCAGGAGCGAGGACGTCGCTAGGGCTGCAGCGGCCTCAGGGGGTAGGGTGCTTGCTGTGGCAAGCTACTGCAGGCTGAATAGCATAGAGGAATACATAGAGAGGCTCGAGAGGATAGCCTCAATAGGCCCCCTGATAGGGGTCAAGATCTACCCCACATTCCACTTCTTGAGACCCGACGACCCCAGCCTCGAGCCCCTGTACGACTACATGGAATCCAGGGGCCTGATACTCATAGTCCACACGGGCTGCGACCCCGGCATATGGGAGCTCCCGGCCCTCTGCACGAAGGCAAGCCCCCGCTACCTCGAGCCCGTGGCCAGGAGGCACAGGGACCTCATAATAGTGGCCGCCCACATGGGTAGCTACAGCTACCTCTTCCCCGGCATATACTTCGCGGACGCCATACGCCTGGCTAGGGGCAACGATAACGTCTACCTCGACACGAGCGCCACGACGCTCCACCAGGTCAGGATAGCCCTCAACAAGCTGGGGCCCGAGAAGCTCCTCTACGGCAGCGACTACCCCTACTTCGAGGGCCTCCACATGAAGGATATAGTTGAGGCCTACCTGGCATTCAGGGTGTCGGAGAGTGTGAAGGAGAGGATACTCCACCTCAACGCCGAGGAGATACTGTCGAGAATAGGCGTCAAGCTAGCCCTCCCGCGCGGCTAGGATCCCGCTAAGGTAGTCAACAAGCTCCTCGTACGCCCTCCTGCCCTCCTCGGTCAGGTACACCATGGTTCTGACTCCCCTCCTCGTGAAGACCCTCCTAGTGGCCGCGAGCCCCCTCCGGGCGAGGAACCTCACGTTGGAGTCTAGGTCGCCCCAGCTCAGCCCGGTCAGCTCCCTCAGCTTAGCCATCGACATGGACCCCCTAAGGTATAGGAGGCTAGCTATGACGAACCTCTTAGGCGAGAACAGCGCCGCGGCTGGCCCCGCTGGCGGCTGCAGCGCCTCCTCTCTGTTTTCATCAGTCATCGGTGCCCGGCACCTCGCGGCCTACTCCCTAGCCAGTATCCTGGAGGCCCTCCAGATTGACCAGGTGCCTCCCGCCAGGTAGCCGAACATGAGGGATGCAAGCGCCACGTCAACGTTGTTACTAGCGAGGACTAGGGGCAACAGGCAGGCCATGGAGCTAGACGCCACTATGAAGGCCCACCCCCCAAAGAGGGGCGCCAGCACTGCCAGGGTGACGTCTAGGGCGTAGTACCAGGCCACGTTACTGAAGCCTGGTGCGAGGTAGTAGACCAGGTAGGAGGCCCCCATATACACCCCGATGAATACGGCGAGGGTTGC
>JALWEW010000060.1 GCA_027039295.1 Acidilobaceae archaeon | reverse complement strand
CTACCACCCTACGGGGCCTCACGGGGAACCCAAGGGGCGCCTTGACGAGTTCAGCCAACACAATACGGGCGGCACCCCGGAGGCCCCGTAGGGTGGTAGGGGCCTATAAGACCAGGGTATGGAAGGTCTATGCAGTGCCTGCTAGGAGTTCCCGCAGGCTCCTCCCGAGCTCTCGGAGGCTCCTGGGGGCCCTGCGGCCCTCTTCAGTGAGGGTTCGAGGCTTAGGGTCATCCGCCACTACTATGTAGCCCTTGGCTAGGGCCTGCCTCCACGCCGGCTTCTCGAGGGCCTGCCTGAGCCCTCTGGGGGTCATTGGGATCGCCTCGAAGCCGGGTGGGAGTAGGTCTAGCAGGGGGTCGTAGCGGTCTAGGACCCGGAGGCCCTCGAAGACGGGGCTCACTATGATTACGTCGACGTCGCTCCAGAGGTTGAAGTCCACCCGTGCATAGCTGCCGTGGAGCACGAGCGTCACGGGGTCCAGCCTAGCCCTAAGCCTCCCAGCCAGCTCCCCCACCCTGCTTAGCACGCGGAGCCACTCCTCGATCCCACTCCTCGGGGACACGCACTCCTGAGGCGCCCCTCCACCTCCCCTAGGATGGCCTCGGCGCACTCTATGGATTCGAGGGCGTCCCTCTCAGTGTAGCTCTCGTAGGGGGCCGCCTCGCCCGGCCGGCGTCGGGGTGGCGGGGCGGTATGCACATCTTGTTAAGGAGCGCCACGCAGCCGCGCAGCCCCTCAAGGCCCCGCAGAGGGCTAGGAGGTCGTAGCCGAACGACTCGAGCCCCGAGGCCCTCAAGTCGGAGCTGCGCTGCCCAATGTGTTCCACGCCCTGACCCTATGAACTGGGGGCAGCCGGGCCGGGCTCCACTCCTGCTGGCCGGCCTCCTGGCCCCCCGGGCCCCCTATGGGCGCCCCTCGCGGCCTCGTCGTCACCTCCTGCTCGCGGTATCTGCGGTGCTTGCTCGCAGGATCCCACTCAACGCCTCTATTGGGCAGCCAATAGCAATCCGTGCCGGGGAGACCTGCGATCCCGCGGTCTAGGCCATCCTACTCCTAGCGGCTCTGGCAGGCACAGCGAGTTTCGGATAGCCCCCCGTGGAGGGTGGCGTGAGGCCTGCCGCTGGTTTCCTTGGCGCTTGGGTTGGAGTGGTTTCTGCTATGGCTTCCTTGAGAGGATTATGAGTGTCTCCTCTTGTATCCCGTTCGGGTTGCTGTTGTTCCGCCTGCGGAACAGCTTCCTTGCCCTGATAGCGCTGACGCTTCGGCATAGCGGCGTGTAGCCCCGTGTGGATAGGTGTTCAGCTAGTATGGCGTGTATCGGCACGGGGATGCTGGCTATGGTTGCGGGGCCCACGAATAGCGCTATAAGGGGCGGGCCCAGCCTAGCTATCTCATCGAAGGCCCTGGCGAGGGCCCAGAAGTACCTCCTATACAAGGCTAGGAGCCTGGGGGCCCTCGACGCTATGTCCTCTTCCAGGCGCTCGAAGGTGGGGCTCTCTACCCTATAGGGCTCTACGGGCCCGTAGGGTATCTCCCTGTTCCTCAGGGCCCTCACCTCCTCGTCAGAGTAGCCGAGCCAGTAGAGCTCGAGCTTCGTGCTCCTGGTGTACTCGTGCGCGGCCAAGTAGGGAGGGCTGGTGAAGACGGTGTCGACGCTGGCGAGGCCCTGGGGCAGGGGCTCGCGTGCGAGGTCCAGCTCCTCTAGGTGGGGCGCCGGGCCTCGGGGTCTTAGGCGCGTGTACTCACGTAGGGCCTTGACTATCTTTGAGACACGCTCGCGGAGGCGGCCGACTATCAGGTCTTCTATGGCGCTGGGGGATCTGCCGTGGAGGAGGGCCTCCAGCTTCCCCGCGCCCCGGCCCCTATAGAGCTTGGGGATCTCGGGGTCGGCATAGCTGAAGAGCCTCGAGACCCTAGCCAGCGCTACCTTGAGTATGCACACGTAGAGCTCGCAGCCGTCCCCTAGGCTGTGGATGTAGCCCCAGAGCCTCTCCAGCGCCTCCAACACGACCGGCGGGTGCCAGTACTCGACGTTGCTCCACCTAGGCCTCCACCCGGGGCCCCTGTAGGACTCAATCTCGCGGAGGGCCCTGGCGAGCGCCTCCTCGTCCCTGCTACTCAGGGTGCTGCTCGAGACCCTAGCTAGTAGTAGCGCGAAGGGGTTTATGTCAAACCCCACGCATTCATGCCCCCAGAGCCTAGCCGCGGTACAGGCGACCCCCGAGCCCACGAAGGGGTCGAGAACCCTACTAGCCCCCCCAAGCCAGCCCATGAAGCCAAGTGCTATCCTGTAGGGGAACCTAGCCGGGTAATAGCCAACTGCCACGTGGACGCTCCTGACGATCTTCACCGTGACGTCGCTCTGCTTCGGGAGCCTACAGTCTCTGATCAAGACACCCACCAGCAGCCGCTCTGGGCGTCCCCGCTTCTTAGGGCGTCAAAGATCAGCCCCTCCACGCCGGAGAGCCCTCAGCGCCCGGAGGCGTGGCAGAGCAGGTATGCCCCGGACCTACTCACGAGGTGCTGCTGGACCGGGCTCGAGATCAGGGGACAATCATCGCTCATAACGCACATCTCGCAGGCATCATAGCACAGCGGTAGCTTGGCCTTGACAAGCTGTGAGGCATAGGCCTTAACCTCATCAACGTGAACCCCCCTCTCCCGCGCGAGCGTCTCTAGGAGGCGCACCGCGGTCTCGGGCGGCGGGTAGTACGCCTCGCTCATAGCGCTTCCCGCTAGGCCGAAGGGGCCTAATAGGTACTCCGAGACCCTCCTCAGATCCGGAGGTGCCGCCTGGCTCGATGCCTGGTAGCTCCTGGTGGAGCGCCTCCAAACGTCCATGCAGACCCCATCGCCATAGAGGCCCGCCGCGCGCAACAGCTCGCCGCAGAGGCCGTCTATGTCGTTGATGAAGCCCTGCTTCCCCACCGCGTGATACAAGCCCTCCATGGCTGCTGCCACGCTCAAATCGCCTGTGAGAGAGGGCCCAGGCGAGACCAAGAGGGCCCCATCTATTAATAGCGCCGTCCCACGTGGCTGGCCTCTCACCTTCAGTAGGTTATGATCGTGCAGGTAGAGCCTCGCCAGCTCCCTCATGTAGAGGTCGGGCCTTGAGATCCCGAAGCTATCCGCCATCGCCTGCATCGCTACATGCGCCAGCCCGTGGGCCCCGGCTAGCACGGCGAAGGCCCCAACGCTGCTTGAGAGCCTATCGAGCAGGATGGACCGCCAGTGGCTACCACCTCCCCGCTTCCTGCCCCCATGCTTCCACGCGAAGGCAGCCGCCATCAGCCCCCAGGATAGTACGAGGAGACCCGTGTCTCGCAGGGCCCTTCGTTTGCCCTGCACCTGCCGTGGGGAGCCTGCTATACTTGAGAGAGCCCAGTACATCGTTGCCAGGAGTCTTATGGGGGTGAAGTTCATCCACGCGTGGACGTAGAGCGCCTCGGACGCCGTGCCTGCCCTACCCACGAGCAGGTCCGCCACAGGCTCGCCTATGATGGCTATCCTCCGGTAGCGGATCGCTGCGAGCCTGCGGAAAACTCCGTCTAGGACATCCTTATCACTGAGAGCCTGACTTAGGAGCGGGTATACTACTAGTTCATTCGCGAGAGCCTTGGCTACCAGCTTGGGGTCAACATGAATATCAAACGTCGAGTCCCGCTGGCCGGTCCACCGGAATAGCTCTACACCACCCCCCTGTTCCTGCAGGATCCCCCTGAGGCCATCCACGAGATCCCTCCACACTTGGCCCTTGAAGCCGAGCCCCTCAATTCTATCTATCACCTTCTCCAATATTTCCCGTGGAACGACTATGCGGCCCGTGTATGCATCCTCTAGCTCGAAGATCCTCGAGGCCCTCAGCGGGCTCTCAGGGCCTAGGCTCTGGAGGATCTGGGCCCTCACGATTCTGCAGGCCCTCTCAGCGATGCTCTCAGTGCTGCCCCGCCTCTTGCCAAGCTCTAGGCGTAGTAGCGGGACCTCCTGGGCCCTCAGCGTTAGGGCTCTATCATGCCATCTCTGGCTGGGAGATGAGGACAGGAGGGCCGGTGAAGGTATGAAGTGCGTTTGGGGATAGCCTGCCTTGGCGCCGCTTAGAAGATCCCACGCCGAGGTGCCCGTGCTCGCGAATATGGTGCCAACCAGTAGCTCGAACACGGCTCCATAGCCTAGGCCCACATGCTCAGCTGGTGATATGGTTGCCATAACTGTGGCGGGGTAGAACTTGTTACCCCTCGCCTTGTAAGGTGGATACACGGGGTAACAGTAGAGGGAGTCGCTCTCTAGCTCCATAGTGCCCCCCATCTTCCCTGTCGGATCCTCCACGACTATCCTTACGTTCCGGGTACCACTGATTGACACCAAGGAGGCGGGGCACCCGCTGGGTTCGCTGGAGTCGCTGGGTCCCGCCACGTAGAGGACTGCGATGTTGAAACCCTTGTAGGCGGGCTTATTACCCTGCCTGCAAGAGCCCTTCACGAGCCCCGCTGTACCGGCGACCAGGTAGATTGCAGGCTCATCACCCGGCTCGCCATCAAAGATAACAGCAACTAGATGACCCCTCATAGCGTATCCCGAGGGGTACACGAAGGGGTCGCGGCACGACAACAAGCCCCTCGGAAGGCCTGACCCGGCTCCACCCGCAAGCTTGTAGAGCGCTCTCAGCGATGGGGCCACGATGAAATCCGGCGTCTCAACTGGAGCCTTGAAATGCTTCTTGATACCCACCTTCTTGAAGGTTATCTCGTGGTTGGATACGTCTACGGCTAGATCCACGATGTAGGCTTGGTTCTCAACTGCACCGCCTGCTTTATCGTACATGTAGAAGGGGTACACTAGCCTGATGCTTTCACCCTTCCTTATGGGGCGCATCGGGGGCATCTCGCGGATATCACCTAATACACCATCGAGCGGCATGATACCTCACCCCATCAGTATTACTCTACCCGCTGGGGGCTCGAGATCGCCAGCGCCGGGCACCTCGAAGCCCCTCGGGTAGACGAGCCGCGAAACTATTTCATCCAAATCGTACTGCCCACCAAGGGCTTGAGCTATCGAGCGGGCAATATGGGAGTATATGCTAGCGCGTAGCTTGGAGATCTCTCTTAGCAAATCCTCGAGTTCACGCTGGGCACTAGCCTGGAGGCGACCGCTCACCAGCGCGTCGAGGATTAGTGTGTATGCATTCTCGGCGGCAGCGAGGATCACCGCGTGGTTAGTGCCACTGCATGCCTTATGCATCGCGTCAAGGGCGCTACTCAGCTCCCTATACTGGGCTCCCAGTGATCTCTTAGCGGAGTCTATTTTCTTCTTAAGGCTGGAGGAGCACCAGGATCCCACGGTTACGAGAGCACTCATCGCACGTGCCGCCTTGGTAGTCTCGCCTATGACGTCGAATCTTTCCCTGACAATATAGTCTGCCGCATCTACAACACTTTGATCAACGTGGCCGTGGAACATAGTGCATCTAGTCTGGTTCATTGTTATGCATAGCCGTGCTAGGTAGTAGGGGTCGCCCTTCAGGCATGGCGTGGGGGGCGATGCGATCTCGTTGAAATAGCGGAAGGCGTGTACCTCTACCCTCTTGGATGACTCCCAAGCGTTCTGGCGTAGTATGACTACCCCGTGTGAGACCCTCATGGTCTCGGGGCGCCTACCGCTCCTCCCGACCATCTGGAGGATCCTCCCCGGCTCCCGTGGCAGGATGTAGTGTATCGTTGCCACGATGCCGGGTATGTTGAGGCCCACCTCTAGGGTGCTAGTCGCCAGTATCACTAGGGGGTTCGCCTCCTCCAGGAGCCTGTCGGCGAGGTGCCTGTGGGCGCCTGTGTAGTCGCCGTGATGGGTGACTACCGGTATGAATCTAGTGAGGTCTAAGCCTAGCGCGCCGCCGAGGGAACCCACCTCTCTGTAGTAGCCCTCGAGGGCTTGGCCGCTCTCCCAGGGCCTATGGTTCCGGGCTAGCGCTGCGTGTAGTAGCATGTGCTCCATCCACGCATCGCAGCTGAGGGGAGGCGGTGGCAGGGCCCTGTTAGCCTTGGATACTATGTGCTTGACCGCCTCCTCTAGGCGGCGGCTCGGCTCGCGGGCGGTGTCCACTCTGCATCTCAGTATGAAGGCGTGATCCTCGATGGAGGCATAGGGCGCCAGGGCGTGGAACCTCTTGAAGTATTCGCTCCAGAGTATGCCCGCAATATCCTTTATCTCCCCCTGGGCTGCTAGCTTGCGTGTCTCATTAGCTATCTCCCTGTAGGCTTCTCTGCGGTCGCCCTGGGGTAGCTGGGGGGAGGTGCTGTTGGGCCTTAACTCTTCCACTAGCCTTTTCAGCTTCGAGTAGTGCTCGTCGAAGAGCCCTGTGAGTAGTACCCTATCGTATACGTCGCCTGATTCCAGGGTTATCCTCTCTGTTAGCTCTGAGGCCACGTCACGGAGGCTACTCTTATACTCTATGAACACTATAGCCTTGGCCTGTGCCCCGTTATCCCATCTGGCCCTGGCCGCTGCTAGTGCGTGGAGTACGGAGACTATTGCCTCGTTGAGGGCTGTCATGGGCTTCTTGAGCAGACTGGGGTATATGATCGTCCAGAGGGTGAGCTTCCACCCACCGGGCCCCCTCGAGGCCGTATCGTAGTAGTCGATGTACACTGTGTCCCTCGAGGGCTCCAAACCTAGGAGCCTTCTGAAGGCTTCGAGCGCCTCGCCGCGGCTGGGTCCCTGCCTGACCTCGAGTGCGACGACGTTGAGAGGTGAGGCTCTTGGGTCGAGGAGCCTCCTCTCGAGTAGAGTGGCGCTTGATAGTATTATGCCGGGCCTCCTCCCGGCGACGTCTAGGGCGAGGGCGTATGTTTGAACCATTATGGACTGGTTTCCGCCCATGACCATGTGTGCCTCGTCGAGCACGACGATACCGGCTTCGCGGAGGATCTCGCCGAGTGGCGTGGGGGTTCCCCTCAGGATGTCCAGGCTCTCCTTGAATAGCATGTCGTAATTCGTAACTACTATGTCAGCTACATCCCCAGGTTTCACCCTGAGAGGTGATCCTACGGGGCCCCCAGGGATCTCAATTATTACATCGTCCTTAACATCCATTAGCCATCTGGGCTGCGACTTGTAGGCGCGGGCCTGATTGTCGTAGTAGTGGGTTGCGTACGGCGAGCCCTCTCTAGCTGGTACAGCGATGCCCCTGATCGGCTCCGGCTTCCTGGGGAGTTCCACGCAGTCACTGCCGTCTGGGGGGCACTTCTCGACGCCGCTGCTCCCGTCCCTGAGCCACAGGAATACGGTATAGCGCGGCGGTAAGCCCCTCTTCTCTAGGTTCTCGTTTAGGAACGCCAGTATCCTAGCAATATCCTCCACTTGGTCCCTTGCTAGGGTCTTCCTGGGGTAGGTTAGGACCACGCGGGTTTTCTCGCCCCTGCACTTGGCTGCGAGAATCTCGAGCAGCGCTATCACCGTGAAGGCGAGGGTCTTGCCAGCGCCCGTGGGGGCTGTTAGGATAGCGTCGAGTGAGTTGATGCCCTGCCTGCGCCTCTTGAAGTACTCGGATATGACTTGGTACTGGTAGGTGTTCAGCCTCTGGTACCCCGCCCTCTCCAGAGCATCCTCTAGGGCTGAGAGGAGGGATTCACCCTCATCCTTGCCCGGGCACTGGCTGCGGAGCCACTCCCTAGCCTCCCCGGGTAGGCCGGGGGCCCGGGCCCCTGACGGTAGGGGCTCTAACACTGCTGGCAGCGCTAGGAAGCCCACTGCCTCGTAGCGGGATGGGAGTGGCGAGGCGTTAGCTGCTAGCCTCGCCAGCTCCCCGTGGTATGACTTGAAGTTGAAGCCAGCTATGTCGAGGTCACTATCCACGCGGCTCCTGATATACTCATCGACTAGCCGGGCAGCCTCTCTGATGACACCGTCACTCGGCTGCCCGGCGTCCCGGCCGGCCTCCCTGTCTTGCTGTGGGCAGTGTATGACTATGTAGCCCATCCTTAATAGCTCGATGAAGGCCTCAGCGATCTCCTCTGGCGAGGCTCGCGCGACTCTTCCTCGGTCCTCGTGGTAGCGCTCTATGCCCCTCCTTATCGCCTGGAGCACCTCAGCCAGGCTTAGCCGCTGCTCTGGATCCTGGAGGCCAGTCCTGCGATGGGGCCTCGCTACTATCAGCCTGTTCCTGGTTGGGGCTGGCGCTAGGATTACCAGGGAGGGGATGAGGCCCCTCATGGCGGCGAGGTCGGCGAGTACCACGTGCTGGTAAGCATAGACCAGGGCATCCCAGCCCAGACGCCGCTTGGTTCCTGGAACCGCCACCCAGGACCACCCCCTATGAGCGGGGAACAGCGAGGCCCGCCGCGCAGGTGCCACTGCGGAGGTGCTCGCAGTACCTGCACCAAGGCCCGGGCACTATGGCGTCATCGCTGAGGGCGTGATGTATTGGTGCTGCGAGTAGGCTCTCTATTACATCAATTGAGTCCCCGGTTACATCATCCACTCCCTCGGGACTGGCTACGAGTACCTGGAACTCCATGATCCCGCTTCTCGAGAGCGTGGTCAGATCCGCTTCTCTGTCGAGTTCTGCCTTGAGTGTAGCCCCTAGGTCGCGGTGCCTCGCGTCTATCTCGAGGATGACGCTCCGGCCTCTCATCGTGCAGCCTTCTGGGTAGCGGGTGCATAGGTATGCTGGGATAGCGTAGAGGGAGGCCTGGATCAAAGTCTGGGCGCTCATCGCCGCTTCCCTACTGGACTTCGCCTCCACCACGACTAGGCCGTAGCGGCCCCGGGACTCCACCAGCGCGATTATATCGGGTCTCCCAGTGTAGGTTTTGCCCCCGAGCCTTAGGGTCACCGTTGCCTCGCTAGTCCGCACGCCAGCCGCCGCTACTAGCCTCCGCCCCGTGCTGGCTAAGCGCTTCTCCAGCCTACTGAGGGCCTCGCGTTTCACCTCGGAGTGCCTCCTGTCTACGGCGCGTGAGAACTTGAGCCTCATCTTGGGGCATAGTGTCCCAGCCAGTAGTCCCGAGAGGCCCTTGAGCCCGGCCATCACTAGCCAGCCCCCGCCCTGAGGATCCTCTTTGTTATGAGGCTCTCGAGGTCTACGGCGCTGAACCACTGGAAGGCCCCCCACGCCTCGGGGGCATAGTTCGCGGCTGCTATAGCGTGGACGCGCTCGTTAACAGCGTAGTTCACTAGGTCGTCGACTACATCGCCTAGCCCCGTGGGGACGATTAGTGAGAGAGCCGGGTTGTCGCGTATGACACCCTGCACGTTGGCGTGCCACCTACTCACGCTGTCGAGCCTGTAGACGCTCTCCACCCTGCCGCTATCTTGGAGCCTGCTGGCCTCGGCGCGGAAGGAGGTATAGAGATCAAGGTACTCTACTATGACCCGGGCTAGACCCTCGAAGGCGCTGTAGTCCGGTATCCTGCCGGACCACACCTCGATGGCCTGAGCTATGAGCCTCCCTAGGTACGTCGCTAGGGCTGGGTAGTTGGCCCTGACTCCCCGGGCCGGTGTTATGACTCCCTTTAGCTCGTGGCCGTAGAGCACGTCACCAGTGTACATCCATCTGAAGGCGTATAGCGAGGCGAGGTAGCCGCGGTAGGCCGATAATACCCTGCTGGTAAACTCTCTGCGGAAGGCCTCGTAGCAACGTGGGCACTCGCCGCGGAACATCCAGAGGCTCCTTAGGCTCCCTATGGGTCCTGCCTTGTCCTTGCATCCACTACACTCCTTAGACCTGGTTTTAGCGACGAAATCTTGTATTGCCTCGTTCACGAACTCCAAGGCATAATCAGCATAGAGGTGCGATCCGAGTAAGAGGCTGGTCCTATGGGCGTGCCTCATGATGCTGCAGTACCCGGCGGTGCCCACTGTGACGCCTCCCATGCGGAACTTGGCTTCCGGCTTGTAGCCGCGGGCTGCCTCGACGCAGAGGAGTGTGGAGGCCACGAGCGTCAGCACTATGAATCCCTGGGGTGTCCCGGGTTCCACTCTCCCGAGGACCCCCTGGGCCTGGAGGGCCTCTTGGAGAGCGGTGTTGAGCCCCTCGAGGCTCCTGGCGAGTTCTCTCCATACGCGGGGTAGGTGGTATTTGAAGTTGACGGCGAAGACGGGGTAGACCTGTGGTAGGTAGGCGTGCTCCTCGTATAGGCCCGCCATGTTTTTGATGTACTCTGCTAGGATCTCGTCTTTCCTCGTGCTGCTGGTGGTTCTTCTAAAGCAGAGCGAGCTGACTATCCTTGAGAGGTTCTCGGCCACCTCGCTTAGGATCCCGGCCGCCACCCCTAGGCACCCCCGTGCATGCGGGGCTTGACCCTGCCCGCGAGCTCAGCTACTACATCCTTGTATCTCTCCTCCACGAATTGGTCGATTAGGCTTAGGCTATGGCTTCTCCCAGCTATCTTCTCAGCTATTATTATGAAGTCCTCGTCCCTGATCTGGTGCACGACTGCTAGGGGTGGCCTCCTCGCCAGCCCCTTGAGGGCTGGCTTGAGCGATCTCAAGGCGTTATCGAAGGCGCTCTCGAGCCTGAGGTATAGGGTGCTGGGCGTCTCCTCGGGCACCAGCATCACTCCGATGACGTCGTGGTACCTGTCGTTCTTGCCCTGCCTCCTAGTCGTCTGGGGGGTTGTCGACTCTATCAGGCTCCTCATGTACCTCGCCAGCTGTGACGCCAGCTTCTCGGTGCTCTGGGTCTTCGAGGGCTTGCTCGCCGTTGCCCTCAGGACTAGGATGCCCGAGAGCATGCCCCCCTGGAGGGGGCATGAGACCACGGCTATGTAGTTGGAGTGGTAGCGGGCGCTGCGGGGCTCGGAGACGCAGGTCGTCCCTGCGGTGTCGCGCACTAGCTCCGCGTATAGGTCCCTCGCGAGTCCCTCGACGATTGCGGCATAGTCCCTCGGGGTCAGCATCTTGTATGGGCTCAGGATGCTGCCCTTGTAGAGCTTGCGGTGGCCCGGGATCCTCTTTATCACGAGCTTCGAGTAGAACTTCCGTATGTCATCGTATCTACTCCACTCCTCCGCGACCCTATGGAGCGCTATGTCCAGCGCCTCCCTCACGTCGCTCTTCCCGCTTAGTAGCATATCCTCTATAAGCTCGTCCATGTAGTCGAAGGCTATGCGGGGGGCTATGGTCTCGAGGAAGGTCAGGCGCCTCGAGGCCTCCTCGCCGACGTAGTAGTCGCTCAACTGGGCAGCGTAGTCCTCCGCTGCCTCCACTATGCGGTGGTCCAGCTTTCCCTTGAGTGCCGCTATCCTCCTGAGAGCCTGCCTGGCGTAGTCCACATAAACGTCCCCGCGGTAGTAAGTCATAGCCGTGAGCTTCACCCTACCCATGAGAGCCGAGACGTCGATCCTCTCCCTGGTAGAGGGGCACGGATATATGCTGGACTCGCCGGCGACCTCTATCACGCCCCTGAGCTCCTCTGATACGTATGGCCTCCCCTCCCTTATCC
>JALWEW010000059.1 GCA_027039295.1 Acidilobaceae archaeon | reverse complement strand
AGAGGCCTCCCTGCCCCTCGCTGGCCTCCCGGCCAGCTCGACCCTCACGCCCCCCGCGGAGGCCACGGCCCTAGCGTTCCTCCGCGCCTCCTCTATGGCGGCCCTTATCGCCTCCCTCTCCAGGCTCGTCGTGGAGGCGTAGCCCTGGTAGCCGGCCTCGACGACCCTGACGCCGATGCCCGTTGTGGTAGTGTAGGAGGACTCCTTCACCACGCCGTTCTCGACGACGACCAGGCGGTACCTGTAGACCTGGACCCTGGCGTCCGCGTACTCCACCCCCAGCCGCCCGGCCTCCTCGAGGAAGAGGTCGGCGGCCGAGGCGGGGTCAAGCGCCCCCGGCAACCCAGAGACCCCAGAGGACCTGGGCCACCATGGTATAAATCGCCGCGGCAAGCCCCAGCCGCTATCCCCTCCCGAGGCCTCCCGGGTCCAGGGGGCCCTTGTATCTGGGGAAGACATATAACTGGCTCCGATACGGGCCCCTGGGGGCTGAGGCTTTGGAGTGCGCTGTCGAGGCCCGGGGCCTCGTGAAGGTCTACCCTGGCGGCGTTAGGGCTGTTGATGGCGTGAGCTTCTGCATCAGGCCCGGGGAGATCTACTCGCTCCTAGGCCCCAACGGCGCCGGGAAGACCACGACGGTTAAGATGCTCGCCACCCTCCTCAAGCCGACGGAGGGCGATGCCTTCATCCTGGGTAGGAGCGTTGTGAGGGAGCGCTACGAGGTCCGCAGGCTCATAGGAGTTACCCCGCAGGACCTAACAAGTGACGATGAGATGACTGGGTGGGAGAACGTCTACATACAGGCCCGCCTCTACGGCTACCCCGCGGGCGAGGCCAGGGAGAGGGCCAGGTGGGCCCTCGAGTACATGGGGCTCCTGGACGTGGCCCACAGGAAGGTCTCAACATACAGCGGCGGCATGAGGAGGAGGCTCGAGATAGCGATGAGCATAGTCCACAAGCCGAAGGTGCTGTTCCTAGACGAGCCAACCCTCGGCCTCGACGTGCAGAGCAGGAGGCACCTCTGGGACCTCATAAGGAGGCTCCGCGGGGAGGGCGTCACGATACTACTGACCACCCACTACATGGAGGAGGCAGAGGAGCTCAGCGATAGGGTCGCCATAATAGACCATGGGAGGATCATAGCCGAGGGGGCCCCCGGCGAGCTGATAGCGAAGCTTGGGGGCGAGAGGATCCACATACTCATGCCCGGCCCCAGCGAGGCCGAGAGGCTCGCGGGGGAGCTAGCCTCGAGCGGCTGGAGCGCTAGGGCGCACGGCTCCGAGGTCGTGGTGACCGTTGCCAACGCCGCCGAGGCGCTGGCCGAGCTCGCCCCCCACCTCCGGGGGGCCAGGGAGGTCAGGATAGCCAGGCCTAACCTGGAGGAGGTGTTCCTCGAGTTGACCGGGCGGAGGCTCAGGGAGGAAGAGGAGTCATTCGACGCCTTCAGGTACCGGGTGATGACTAGGAGACTCAGGAGGTGAGGAGCGGTGGCGGGCGCGAGCCTCCTGCTGGCGTGGAGGGAGCTCAAGAAGTGGGTCGGCCGCCGGGGGGTCTTCATCTCCAGCCTGGTGACCCCCCTCCTCTGGATAGCCCTCTTCGGCAAGAGCTTCAACCTCCAGGCCCTCTTCACGCCGCCCCAGGGTGCCCAGCTGCCCCCGGGGATGGTCGAGGCCTTCAGGAGGGCTATAGAAGAGAGGATCGTGAGCCTCTTCGGCACCACCGACTACTTCACCTTCGTCAGCACGGGCATGCTGGTGGTGTTCGCAGTCTTCCAGGGGATGTTCGCTGGCGTGAGCGTGATATTCGACAAGCGCCTCGGCTACCTCGAGAGGCTCATGGCCAGCCCCGTGCCGAGGAGCAGCATATACCTATCCAAGGTCATAGCGACAGTCGCTAGGGTGACGATACTCGACGCCATACTCCTGGGGGTGGCGCTCGCGATGGGCCTCAAGATAAGCGGCGCCGGCCCCATAGACTTCCTGGTGGCGTGGGTCTACGTCGTCCTACTCGCGGCGGCGCTCGCCGCCGGGTACGCCACCATGAGCTTCTACGCCGAGCACCAGGAGGCCGTCTTCGCCGCTAGCAACCTCATAAACCTGCCCCTAATGTTCAGTAGCAGCGCCCTCTTCCCTGTGAAGCAGATGCCCCACTGGCTCCAGGTCGTGGCCAAGTGGAACCCCGTCACCCACGCCGCCAACCTGGTGAGGCACCACCTCATAGGGGCACCCGTGAGCGACTACTGGCTCAGCGTCGCCTACCTGGCAACGGTGACAGCGGTCCTCCTCGGGGCGGGCCTATACCTGAGCGTTAGGTGGATGGAGAACAGGTAGCCGCTGGCCCCAGGAGCCGGTGGTCCCGGGCTGGAAATCCCGGCGGGCCCGCCACCAGGCACCTCCTGGTAATCATAAACCCCTAGCGTGAAATATGTCGGTAGCCGAGGCCGCAGAACTGGGCCGATGCGTTTCTCGGGTTTGATAATCAGGGGTATGATCATAGTTTATTCAATTATTTATATCTATAGTAAGGTTTCTGTTCCTTAGGGTGTAACTTTTAGCCAGGGAACTCTTTTGAAGTCTTCATCAAAAGTTATGATAGTGTCTATACCGTGCTGCCTGCAGGTAGCTGCTATAAGTGCATCGTTGGGGAGGAGCCCGTATTGACCTATCACAGCTAGAGCCATTTGCTTGACATCTTCATTTATTTCCAGCTCAACAAAATACTCTCGCAAGAACGTGACTTGTTTATTAATATTTTTAATTATATCCTTGATTATTTGAGGCTTTTTCTTTAACTCATAAGCATTCATGTTAGCTAAGAGTTTGAGTAGTATAAATACGACCTCAGAGAATATAATATTATTGATAAACCCTGTTATCTCCCCACTAATTACCGGCTCCAGGGCCCTCCTGGCTTCATGGTCTCCGGTATAGTACTTGATATGACATTAGAGTCAATACACGCCGAATTCATCCTCTGCCTCCCTCAGCACCTCCTTAACACTCTCTTTATCCACTTTTATGGAGCCAAAAACCTCCTCAGCAAGATCCCTACCCAGTATCTTGATAACGAGTACATCTCCGTCCCTCAACCCTTCGATCCTGCCTAGAGGCTTGAGTACTCCCTTCTCGTACCTGGCCCTTATTACCTTAGACAGCGTTTATCACCATTAGTGTAGCAATACCCCGGGACCTCTAAGCCTTTACTCCTGTTGATGTTGCAAGATTATCGATGATGAGCCGCCAATAGGATCGTCGCGCTGAAGTGCGTGTTGCATCCCGTCATGAATCTATGCAACGTTAGTTTTTATGGCGCGGGCCCCCGTAGCCGGGGGGCTAGCCCCTGAGGGACATGATTAGGTGGAAGGCTGCGTTCGAGAGGAGGAGGCCGAGGAGGAGGCCCCCTAGTAGGGCGCTCCCGAGGCCGCTCAGGCTGGCGAGGCTTGAGGCGCCCTCCCTGAGGAACTCGGCTATAGCGCTGGCCCCGCCCGAGATCGTCGCTGTTATGTCGGGGGAGTCGAGTATGAGGTGGCCGAGGGGGTCCCTGTGGGGGTCCCTCACGTCCCAGTGGGCCAGGTAGCAGTCGCCGCCCCTATCCCTCACGTGGAGCCTCCCACCGTCGGGTAGGGGGAGGGAGTAGTGCCTCC
>JALWEW010000058.1 GCA_027039295.1 Acidilobaceae archaeon | reverse complement strand
CCCCCATGCTGACCTCACGCTTGAACGTGGCGGCCAGCCTATGGCCCCCAGGTAGTATAGCGTCAACTATCGGGAATGCAACACTCACATGCTTGCCAGCCTTGTGGGCCAGTTTTACAACCATCTTGTCTAGCTCGTCCTCCGTCTCGAAGACTATGTTAGTTGGAATGCTCTCGAACTCCCTGTGCCACACGTATATCGGCCTGCCAACACCGTCACAGCTTATGTCCTCTATGTACTCGTCCTTCATTATAGGATCCAGCTTCCCAAAGCCCACGGTATCCCTGATAACGTAGTATTGGACCTTCTTCCAGCTTATCAGAGGCGAGATAGTCTCGCCGAACCTCAGCATGTACCTTTGTATTACCCTCTGGGCCTCCTCCCTAAAGTGCTCGTAGGGATCAACACCCTCTTTGGGTGGCTCCATCTCCCAATACAGGATGTCCATTATCTTCTTATACACGTCCCTCTCGGCTTCGTTGAGCTCTATCTCGTCAACCCAATAGAGTGTCTCGCCGGTCTCGGGGTTCTGCAGGATTATGGCCCTGCTCCAGGGCTCTTCCAATGGATACATCTTTATGGGTTTGAAGCCCGCCCTCGTTAGGGCCGTGAAGCCCGGGGCGGGCACTCCCTTCTCAACAGTCTCTTCGACGGCCTGTGCCTCCTCCTCAGCCGCCTCTACCGCTAGGGGCTCTCCAAGCCTCCGGGGCTTCTTCTTGCCCACCCTCTTGAAGCGCACCTTAGCAAGGAAGCCCTTGAAGTCCACCATACAAGCCCGCCCCGGTCGCCGGAGCCTAACGCCTCGGGAGGGTGGAGGGTGGGGGAGTCATATAAACTACTATACCCCGGAGACTCAGCGCAGGTGCAGCGTTTGCCCCGGGGGGTAGTGTGGGCTCTCCTCTTAATAGCGGCGGTGGTTATGGTTCCAGTCGGCTTCACACACTACTCGGGGGAGGCCTCTCTCCCAAGTGCGGGGGCCTGGTACGAGCCCACGCAGATCTATGGCCTCCGGCTTCTGCAGACTAACCTAACAGGGGGCCTGACAGCGGCAGCCTTCGAGGAGAGGGCAGGCATAGCCGTCATAGGCGGCAACGGCTACGCTGCCGCTGTAAGCCTGAAGGGCCCTCGTGTGCTCTGGGAGTCCAGCGTTGAGGGAATCGTAACACAGGTTGCGCTCGATTCCTCAGGGCACGGCTCGTATGCAGCCATAGCCTCCGATGAGGGCGAGGTCCTAGTGTACTCCAGCGAGACTGGGGGCCTCCTGGCAAGGTACTACACGGGCCAGGACTCCGCAGTAGAGTCTGTAGTGCTCTCGAACACAAGCGACGGACTAAAGCTGGCCGTGCTCACCTCCAAGGGCTATCTAAGAATATACAGGGTTGGACAGCCCTATTGGCTCGAGATAGGCCCCCAGCCGGGCCAGCAAGCCCTCAAGAGGCTTAGCGGGGTCAAGGTGCTCGAGATTGCAGGGGTGAAGTTCTTCAGGTCATGGGGAGATTGGAGCTATACCCCGCTCCTCCTAGCACGCTACCAGGTACTCAACGCTACGCTACTCTCGAAGCTCAACGTGACAGTGTACTACAAGCAAGGGTCCAGCCTGCTACCTGCATACACCTACAAATACAAGCCCATCTCTCGCGACAGGGTCGCCAATGCAACCCTGCACCTCTGGCTCTTAGCCTATCCCACGGGAATCCTAGAGGATCTAAGCGGCACGAGGTACCCGGTCAAGGCTAACTACACGGCACTCCTCGCAGGACTCTATCCAGGCTACTACAGGGTAGCCGGGCTCTACGTGTACAGGCTAATAGACAACACGACGGGCAAGGTTGTGTTAACACAATGCTACGTGGGCGAGAGCAAGCCCGTGAGCCTCGGCCTCGGAGGCATGGGGAGCGTGGAGCTAGTTCTAAGCAGCTCCAGCAATTGCTCAGTGAGATTCGGCGAGGGGCACCTAGAGCCCTATATGCTCATAAACCTCACTGGCCTCCCGGGATCCTTCAGCCCCGCTAGGCTCGACTTCCGCCTCCTCCCAGGACTTAAGGGGACGGCCCCAGCGGCCACGCTCTTCTACCTGACCGGTATGGCGCCCCCCGAGGGCCTGCTAAGGTCTGGCGCCAGGGGTGTGGCGGTCCTCCTCTATCCCGACAAGGGCCGCATCTACCTGGTGTACCTGGAGCCCCACCTGCAGCCGGTGAGCGTGAATGGCGAGTACTGGGAGGACATAGCAGTGCAGGCCCCGATAACGAGTGAGGCTCTGGCGCCGGACCTCTCAAAGATATTCCTGGGAACCTCCGCTGGAACACTCTACGAGCTAGTCTGGCTTGACTCTGAGGGGAGATACATAGCCGCCCATAGTATCGAGGCTACCGGCGACGAGCCTGTCTCCTTCATACTTCCGACGCCTTCGAACGTGGTCATAGCACTTAGCGCTGGCGGGCTGGCTCAGGCCGTGAATGAGACGAGCTGGAAGCCGCTCTGGAGGGGAGCCCCGGGTTATCCCTACCTCACACTACCCCTCGGCGGCGGCATTGTCGGCGGGGCTTGGTCCGGCCCTGCCTCGTCCCTCGTGGTCGCCCCCTTCTCGGGCTCGGGCGCGCCCCGGCTGCTAGTAGCAGAAGAGGGCCTCTGGAGCGCTCCACCCCTCCATAGAGTCGAGGTTAACGTTACTGTCACCGTGAGGGGCTATAATGGGAGCCTCGAGGAGTACACGCCAGGCCCCAACTCGACAGTGGAGGTACACCAAGACGACGGGACCCTAGTGGCCTCCGCCAAGCTAGTTGGTGGAACGGCCACGCTGTATCTGCCACCGGGCACGTATACCATGAGGGTCAACGCGACCTCCTGGGGTGTGGTAGAGGAGAGAATACAAATCGGTAACTATGATGCCAGGGTATCGGTGCCCCTGAGGTTCAGGAGGGCCTCCCTACTAATCTACACGCCGCCCAGTAAGCCCGGCTACGCCCTCAGGGCAGGGCCGGTTGCTGGCGCTAGCGTCTTACTCGAGCCCACGGGCTATGCTGGTAACCTATCATACAAACCCCTAGCCTCGCCGCTCCAGGCAGTTACAGGCGATGACGGGCGAGTCGAAGCCATCCTCTGGTCCGGCGTCTACTATAGAGTCATAATATCCAAGGAGCACTACGAGAGCGCCTCCTGCGACCTCCCAGCGTGGGGCCCCATTAATGAGACGCTCCCCCTCTACCCCCACCTATACTCACTGAGGATAACCATATTTGACGCTGAGGCCAGCCGGGAGGGCGTGGAGTACAACGTGCCAGCTAATGTAACGATAGCACTACAAGGCGGCGGCGAAGTCACACTGCCAGCTCCCAAGGGAGTCCTGGAAGTTGGGGTACCCATGGGTAACTACTCGGTCACAGTCGACGCTCCGGGATACTACCAGTACAAGGCGCTAGTCAGCGTGACCTCCAACACCACACTGAATGTGGACCTGGAGCCCCAGTACTACACGGTACCGATAAGCGTAGTGGTCCAGGACAACCTCACAAACCTGGCCTCCGGCCCCCTAGCCGGGGCCCGCGTGAGCCTGAGTCTCATCGAGCCACCGCTCAACAGGACATTCACGGGCCTAACCGACGAGAACGGCGTGGCCAGGCTCTCCCTCAGGGTCGGCCTCTACAAGCTAGAGGTGAGCAGCCCCATCACGGGAGACTACGTTGAGTATGTAAATATCACGCCCTCGCTGGAAGAACTGCGCGTGATACTCAAACCGCTCTACTCGCATGTTAGGATAGTCATCTATGACTCCGAACTCTACTCAGCAGGAGTCATGGCGGGTAACGCCACGGTCATGCTAGCCTATGCTAGCACCGCCGGCGGCGGTTCTCTCGTCGTGGAAGCGCGCAACGGGACCACCAGCCTAACGCTACCCTACGGGCTCTACAAGATAGTAGCGGAGGCACCCGGCTACGAGGTGTATGGGCCGGACTCCTACGCCGTGTTCACGGGCGAGTATACACTCAAGATCTACATGACACCGTTAAAGTATCAAGTAAAACTAAGGTTCGTAGTAACCGACCCGAAGTGGCACCTCGCCGAGGGACCACTCCAAGAGGCGCTCGTCACCGTGAAGATCCTAAGCCCCGCTCTCCCACTGAAACCCGTCACGGGCTACACCGACGCCTCGGGGGCAGTGACGCTCAACCTCAGGAGGGGCGTCTACCTAGTGCAGGTCGAGCACCCCTATGCGCAGCCTGAGACCTTCGAGGTGGCCGTAGGCTCCCCGCTGACCCTGTCTTATACTGTGCACCCGGCCTATACGCTGATCAACATAACGGCCTCGGACGCCCAAACGGGCCGCCCCGTACCCGGGGTCCAGCTGCTATTAGAGTATAGCGGCATAGGCCCTGGCAAGAGGATAAGCCTGCTACTCCCAAGTGGCACAGGGTCCTTCGAGATGCCGGCGGGAGTCTATACGGTAACCGCTTACGAGCCCCACTACTACGAGGCCTCGGGGTCATTCATAGCCACGCCTAATAGCAGCGTAAGCGAGGTCATAAAGATGGATCCCCTACTCGTCCACTTGGCGGTGGCGGTCTACAACCAGCCAGTTAACGCAACCATAACTATACCATCAAGACCTCTGGCTAATGCTTCGATAGTGCTGGAACCCGAAGACCCGATACTCAAGGCCGTAGGGGCCCCCGCTGTAGAGGCGTCGACGGGGCCTGATGGCTCGGTGACGCTGACCGTTAGAGCCGGCGTCTACGCTTACACAGTATCCAGGCAGGGCTATCAGGGGGTGAAGGGCTACATTGATGCATTCAAGACCTCTCAGTTGAAGATCGCGCTCAAGCCCATACTCTACACTATAGGCGTCTCCTTCCGCGACCCCGATCTAGCCCCACCCTATAACAGGCTTGCTAATGTGACCCTCTACTTTGAGAGCTGGAATGGGTTCCCCCTGACCGGGAGGCTAGTAGCCTCAAGCGGCTATGAGATGGAGCTACCAGTGGGTGAGTACCTGATCAGGATATCCAAGCCACACTATCTGAACACCACCGCGACACTAGTCGTTGCCGGTAACGAGAGTGTGGTCTTCGACTTACAGGCCGTGAACTACACTGTGAGCATCACCTTAAAAGTACTAGGGCCCACATGGCTTGAGGGTAGTGCATCAAACCTCACGATCATAGCCGCCCCCAAGCGCCCCCTCGAGATCGGGAAGACGATAACTCACACCACCACCAAGGGGGAGGCGCTCCTCAGGCTACGCTACGGCAACTACACAATACTAGCATGGGGCCCCGGCATGAGGGAGCCTGTGATCCTAGATGGGAACCTCACCGTGGATAGGCCCCTCAAGCTGGAGTTCAACATCACACCGCCCACGGTAACGCTGACGCTTAGGGTCTTCGATTCACAGCTGCACACGCCGATTAACGCCAACGTCTCCCTAATCTACGAGGGACCCTATGGGAGCGGCACGCTGCAGGGCAAGGCCGAGAGCGGCGAGCTAGAGCTTAGTGTGCCGGCGGGGGCCTATACACTCGAAGTGACCGCGAAGTACTATAAGCCATCGACGCTCCAGCTAGACTTACTGAGCCCCAATGAAGTCAAGGTTAAACTTGACCCGGTCTTAGCTCCACTCAAACTCGTAATACTAGACCCAGACGGCAATAGAGTGGATGGCGCCCTTGTTAAACTCGTATACCAGATGCCGCAGCTCTCGCCCCCACCGATGGTATCCGTAAACGGGACTGTAAGCCCCCGCGGCGGTGTTAGGATCGGGCACTATAAGGTAATAGTAACACCGCCCCCGAAGACGCCGCTTGAACCCGTAGAGTTCACGATCACAGTCGGTCTCAAGGGATACGAGACCCAGGTCATCCTGCCATATAAATCGTATAATGTGACTATACTACTCAAGGACTACCTGTTCAAGAAACCTATACCCTTCCCCTATAAACTAGAGCTGTCCAGGCAAGGCGCGGCGAAGCCGCCCCTCGTGAGGTATCCAACGACAGTCACTATAAAAGGCGGGAAGGCGAACCTAACGCTCCCCTACGGCGTCTACACTTGTAAGCTCAAGCCGGTCTCGCAGGACTACTACGTACTGCCCTCATCGATAACATTCAGGGTCGATAGGAACGGCGAGCTGATTAACATAACGCTGAAACCGAGGCAGTACACGGTCACAGTTATGGTGGTCAATGATAGGTCAGAGCCAGTGGCTGGCGCCCTAGTAGAGCTAATAGACACTAGGACCCACGCAGTCGTGGCGAGTGGCTTAACATCGAAGAGTGGCTCCGTGGCGTTAAAGGCGTACTATGGGATTTACCAGGTCTCCGTAGCCCAGAGCGCCTACAAGCCCGCCAGCATCTACATAGAGGTCCCGCGTCAGAAGTCAGTTACACTAACAGTGTACCCGACGCCGCTCACAGTGGTTAAGAGAATGACGCCGCTCTTCGTCGGGATAACTGGGTTAATAGCTCTGATAGCGGTCCTCTGGAAGGTCAAGTCGGTGATAGCGGAGAGGCTATCAGAGCAGGAAGAGTACTTTTAGCTAGGAGGCCTCCTAGAGTAGGGGGTGCCTGGAGTAGTGGCGGAAAGCGAGCGGAGAGGCCTGCCGCCCCTGAGCGACCTCGAGGAGAGGATCCGGAGGGAGATACTCATAGCCTACGAGGAGAAGCTGGAGAGGCTCAAAGCCGAGTATGAGAAGGCCCTGGGGGAAGTCAGGGAACGGTACGACAGGGCGGCTAGGGAGTTCGCGGAGAAGGCCTCACTCTAGCGCCAAGCGGCTTAACTCCTTCCCATATCGAGTCTCCAAGTCTCCCTTTCTATGATTTGAGTAGTTGGGATTGGGTGGTGGCTAGGGTTCAACTCTAATTCTTCTCCACGGAATACCCCGGGTGCAGGCGGCTCCCCGAAACCTTGGAGGTGGGCGGGAGTGGTGCTGGTGGGGGTGCTGAGTGATACCCACGATAACGTCCGGCTCGCGGTTGCCGCTGCGAGGATGCTCGTGGAGAGAGGGGCTAGGCTAATAGTGCACCTAGGCGACATAGTGTCGCCGTTCACCCTGGCGGCCATCGTAGGAGCCTTGCCGGGCGATGTAGAGTTCAGGGCGGTCTATGGGAATAACTGTGGCGAGAAGATGAGGCTCCGCGAGGTGGCGGAGGCCTCGGGGGCTGCGATAAGCGATCCGCCCGTTGAGCTAGAGCTTGATGGCAGGAGGATCCTACTAGTGCATGGCTGGGGCTCGGCGGGTCTCACGCGTAGGATCGTAGAGGCGCTTGCCGCGAGCGGCTCCTGGGACGCAGTGCTCTATGGCCACACGCACGAGGTCGACTACAGGTACATTAGGGGCATTCTACTGCTGAACCCCGGCGAGGCCTCGGGGGTGCTCACAGGCAGGGCCACCGCGGCGCTCCTCGACACCGAGACCCTCAGGGCCTGGATCCTCGAGGTGCCTAAAGGGTGAGCGGTGAATGCGTGGTTGACCTAGGCCCC
This sequence comes from Acidilobaceae archaeon, assembly GCA_027039295.1. Lineage (GTDB taxonomy): Archaea > Thermoproteota > Thermoprotei_A > Sulfolobales > Acidilobaceae > Calypsonella. Next base: position 30,163 of record JALWEW010000058.1, on the reverse strand, counting down.
CTCTGCAGGCTCCTGGCTCTGCTGGCGGGCCTGGGCGTGCCCGAGAGAGTGGGCCTCCTTATGGGCTACGCGGGCGCTCGGGGCGTCTACAAGGTGGTAGCTTACTACGCTGTTAGGAACCTCTCTCTTGAGCCGCGGAGCTTCGAGTCCGACCCTCTGGACGTGGTAGCCGCCCACAAGGCCGCCTGGGGTCTGGGAGTGGATGTGGTTGGAGTGTTCCACACCCACCCCGCCGGGCCGCCGAGGCCCTCCAGCCGGGACGTCGATAATATGAGGCTCTGGCCCATCATATGGGTCATAGCCTCGCCCCTAGGTATAGGCGCCTACAGGCCTAGGAGGGGGAGACTAGAGCCTGAGGAGTGCAGTGTCAAGTGCCTTTAGAGTTGGAGCTTAGAGTGCCTCGAGTAGCTTCTTCACAGCGATGGCTATGGCCGCGCCGCTGACGCCGATTGTAGCGGCGTAGAGGAGGCCCCACTGGGGCGAGGAGGCTATGCTAGAGCCTCCGGAGCTTATCGTGTAGCCTCTCAGGTCTAGCTCTCTAATAGCGTAGTTGTGCCCGTTAAGTTCGACGTAGGCCGTGGCCTTAAGGAGGACGCCAGTCTCCTTATCGTAGTACGCGACCACCCTGCCCTGGACGGGTATCGGCATGCAAGCCGACGCCGCGAAGACTCCCTGCCTCTCATATACGTAGGCTGGCCTCACGCCGAGTGGGACACTGGCATAGCCGCTCCTCGCGCCTGGCATCAGGGGGTGTCCGTGGGCGTCGAACGGCATCACCTCCCCCGGGGGGCTCAGGCAGGACTCGCTAGGGCCGAGCTCGATGGTCCTATTGACGTGAACGCCGTAGAGGCCGCAGAGTGTGTCGCTGTAGGAATAGCTTAGGGTCAGGCTGCCGGGCCCTATCCCGTAGTGGCTTCCGTCCTGGCACGGGAAGCCCGAGGCCGCTTGGGAGTGCTTGTAGGCCGCGTGGAACCCTGCCAGGGCTAGGCCAGCTATGAAGAGGAGCAGGAGGGCCTCTCCTATCAACTTTCCCCTACTCTTGCCCACTCTGCTCAAGCCCCGCGGGATCCAGCGGGAGCGTTGGGTTAAGTAGGGCGGGGTGCTAGCCTGGCAGTATGGGCTTTAGTGTTAGTAGAGAGAATATCAGGAGCAGCGTTGCGGCCTGGATCCCGGCTGACACGAGCCTGCCCTGCTGGCCCGCGAGCCTGGCGAGGGGCTCGTCTAGCATCTTCGCGCCGTCAGTTATGAACAGGGGGCCCGCGTTTATGAGTGCCAGCGCCAGGTTAAGCATTATGGATGAGTAGATGAGGAGACCCGCTGCTGTATACTTGTTCATAATGGTTATGCCTATCAGTGTATGGTTAGCGGGTTTGTACACGTACGCTATATACGTTTTGCCGCCTCTGATTATCTCGAGTGTCAGGTTTACTGCTCTTCCCGGCTCCTTCACGCCAGTCCTCTCGAAGGCGGCGGCTAGCTGTTTGATGCAGTACACGCTGGCGCCGTTCACGCCTACAATTATATCACCCTTCTGGAGGCCGTGGCCCGGCAGGCCGGCGATGGTCGCGTTAGCCGCTGGCGAGTTAGGCGTCACGCCTATCACTGAGACTCCATGCGAGAGCGCCGTGCAGGGCAGGGCGGCTGCGAAGCCGAGGAAGAGCAAGTAGAGCAGCACGTTAGCCGTAACCCCGGCCGAGTAAACCTTAAGCTTCGAGGTCAGGGGGGCCCGTGTCAGCTCTTCCTCGTCTAGCTCTACGAATGCTGCAGGCACGAATATGAAGAGCGCGAGCCCGACATTCTTTACACTAAGCCCCTCGGCCCTAGCGGCGACGGCATGAGCCAGCTCGTGGAGGGCTGCTGCGATGCCCAGGGCCGCCAAGACGTGGGGTAGGACGCTCAGCGGCACCGTGACGCCCGGTATAAGGGGGACGACGCCTAGCCCGGAAGCCCCGGGAGGCCTGGCAACGTACTTGGCCCAGAACGTGGCTAGCATCAGGTAGTAGAAGAGCCCCATGACAAGGTAGGCCAGCGCCGCTGAGGCGTATCCTGCTAGCGAGACCCCCCGGGCGAGTCTCCCCCTCCATGGTCCTAGCCGAGTCCTGAACCGGAGAAGCACCGCTAGAGGCGAGACCTCGAGTCTCCCCCTCCTACCCCTAAAGGCTGTAGTGGCCAGAAGCCACGCCAGCAGGTAGAGTAGCAGAGCTTCAACGCCCGCTGAGACCGTCACCCCGTGATAGCCCCCTCAGCCGGGGGTACGAGGGCGCGCGGCATATTAGTCCGCGTCTCCCAGCATAGACGCCCTGCAATGACTTACCCCGCTCGAGTGGATAACCACCGAAGTACGCCTGCACTCCCAGCTTCCGAGGGCGTCGGTTATGGGTGGCGATAGGCTGGAAGAGGCTCCGCCTTCACCGGGTCCCCGGGGGCCGTACGATGCCGTTCCTGAGTCCCCCGGGGTTTACGTGCTAGTTGGAGGCCTCATGAGCCCCGTCTATGTGCCCTCGCGGGGGGGCGTTGTGAAACTCGAGGCTGGCCGCCTCTACGCTTACGTCGGCTCAGCGGGGCGAGGCCTGAGGGCTAGGCTCTCCAGGCACCTGGAGGCCCCTGGCAGGCTTAGATGGCACATTGACAACCTCACATTCAGCCGTTTCTTTGTAGTGGTGAGTATCACGTGGGTGGTGGGGCCTTGGGGGCACCCCTGGGAGGACAAGCTAGCCCTCCTCCTTGGGAGGAACGCGGAGCCCGCGGCGCCCGGCTTCGGGGCGAGCGATTCTCTAGAAGGAGAGAGGCTTTACTTCGTTGAGGCATGTTCAGACGCTGTCAAGGCCGCCAGGGCTCTGGGCGCAGGGGAGCCCGGGTGCCTGGTATTCGCTGGGGCGGCTCTACTATGCCCTGATTGGCCCGAGTTACTGGATCTCTGCGGCTCTCCTCGAGCGCCTTGAGTAGCAGGTAGAGAAGCCTAAGCTCCCCCCGCCCTGCGAGGGGGCCTAGGATGTAGTCGACCTCGGTCCGCGAGCCTGATAGGAGGTCCTGTAGTGTAGAGCTGACATTAGAGGCCGTGGCCTCCGCCACGCGCAGGGTCTCTCCTACGGCGTCCCCGGCGAGCTGGACTCCCCTCTTACGGGCCTCCTCTGCCGCGATCCTCGCGATCTCCACGGCCGCCTCCCGGGCGTAGGGGTTGCGGAGTATGACGCCGTTGGTCTCCCCGAGCAGAGCAGTCACTGTGTTTATGGCCGCGTTGACTGCCAGCTTGAGCCAGCGGTAGGGCTCGATATCAGGTGCTAGTACAACCTCGACGCCCCCAGCCTGGAGGCATCGAGCCAGGCTCTCCAGGAGGCCCGTGCAATCCCAGCCGGGGCACCCCAGTACGAGCCTTCCCAACCCGGTGACGAGAGCCGTAGGGCCCCTCCTGAGTACTCCGAAGTCGGCGACTCCACCCGCTGTTACCCCCCTACGCCTCTTAGACGCTTCCTCGAGGCCTCCCAGGCCGTTCTGGACCACCACCAGCACTGGGGCCTCGACTCTGTACGTATCAATTAACTCTAGGGCGGGCACGGTATCATACGCCTTCACAGCTAGGACGGCGTACTCGCAGTGACCCGGAGGCCATGGGGGGCCTATGGCCTCAAGCCTGTAGCGGCCCCAGGGGGCCGAGACCGCCCTCGGGCCTGGGCTTCGCGAGTAGAGGCGGTACTCGCAGCCGTTTGCCTCCATGAGGGATGCTATAGCCGAGCCTATGGCTCCCGCGCCCACGATGCACGTTGAAGTCATGTACTGGCACCCGCGGCGTATTTGAACTACCCATTAGGCTCTGTCAAGTAGGACGAGTACGTAGGAATATATCCATATATGAGGTTCCTATACCCTGGCCCCAAGGGGGTTGAGTGGAATGGCTAAGAGAATAGAGGTTGAGTGCAAGTACGAGGAGGGACCCCTCGGGAGATACATCATAGTACCCAAGGGCCTCTACAACGTTGTGCCCGATACCACGACTATAAGCGGCGTTGACCCCACTGGCCAGCACACGATTTATCGCGGGTACACGATTGCCGACATAGGAGAGCACGCCAGCTTCTATGAGGCGGCGCACCTGTTCCTCTACGGCCACCTACCCTGTGAGGACGAGCTTAGGGAGATCAAGAGGAAGATAGACACCTACAGGGGCCAGGTACCCGAGAAGGTGTTCGATGCCCTCAAGCTCGCCGCTAAGACACACCCCATGTACTATGGCAGCTACGCAGTCACCCTACTGGGCCAGTACTACGCCCCCGAGTGGAGGTTCGACGATGACTTCCTCTACGAGCACGCCCTCAGGCTAATAGCTGCCATACCAGTGGTCTTCACGGCTGGCTGGCACCTGGCCCACAATGGCACGTTCATAAGGCCCGACCCCAACCTAGACCACGCTAAGGACGCTCTAAGGATGATCATAGGCAGGATGCCCAGCGACCTGGAGGCGAGGGCCTTCGAGTCCAGCCTCGTCCTCTACATGGACCACGGCTTCAACGCTAGCACGTTCACCGTGAGGGTCATCGCCAGCACCCTCAGCGACATGTACAGCGCCGTGGCCGGAGGCATCGGAGCCCTGAAGGGCCCACTACACGGCGGTGCCAACGAGAAGGCCATGCAGATGCTGCTCGAGGCTAAGGAGCAGGCTGAGAAGGCAGGAAAACCCCTCGAGGAGTACATAGAGGAGTACCTGCTCCAGAAGCTCGCCAGGAAGGAGAAGATAATGGGCTTCGGCCACAGGGTCTACAAGATCCACGACCCCAGGACCGACGTAGCCGCCAAGTTCATAAAGCAGCTACCCGACGGCGAGTTCTGGCTGAAGGTACTGAAGAAGGCTGAGGAGGTAATGTGGAGGGAGAAGAAGCTCCCAGCCAACATAGACTTCTACACCGGCGTCCTCTACTACCAGCTAGGCATACCCATACCAATGTACACACCCATCTTCGCCATGGGCAGGATAGTCGGCTGGACCGCTCACTACATCGAGCAGGTGAAGAACAACAAGATAATAAGGCCCACCGAAAAGTACGTCGGCCCCACCGGCCTCAAGTACGTGCCACTCGAGGAGCGCTGCAAGAAGTAGCCCCGGGAGACCCTCCTCTCCCCCATCTCGATCGCGGCAAGTTTTCTCTCATCCCCCCCGTTCCCTTCGTAACCGCCTTCTACTCTTCTTCTCATAGCCAAACCGATCCTCGGCTTCGCTTCGGCTATAGGTTACTAAGCTAGGATCCTCGCGGGGTATGGAGCCTATACCGGGCTGGATAGGACTACGGAGGAGTTACATGCTGTATAGTGTGGGGATTTGGAAGCGCTTGGAGCCTCTATATTAAGGAGGGTTTAGGAGTGATGAGGCTAGGGCCCCCCGCTTTTACTCCTCGGCCTGTAGAGTGGCGGTGAGGATTACTGTCCCGCCAGCCTCCTGTATCTTCTGGATGGCCTGCTCGCTGGCGTACGGGACAATGACTTTCATGGGGGTCCTCACGGTCCCCCGGCCGAGTAGCTTGTGTATGCCCATTGACTGGAGGTCTACAACTATTAGTCCGTCCTCCCTCCTGGCCTCCCCCCTGCTAGCAAGCTTATCGACAAGTTCCTGCAGCTCTCCAAGGTTTATCGTGACGGGCCTGTAGCCAGCCCTTATTCTTGGCGGGTTGAAGCCCTTCTTCCCGAACCATGTGGGGGCGTACTTGATTACCCAGGTCCACCTGTGCTTGTGCATTCCAGCCGCGCCGAAGCCTCCCCTGCTACCGCTCTTCCTGTGCTGGCCTATCCTGCCCCAGCCCATAGTGCGGGTTCGGCCCCTGAGCTTCCTCGACTTCCTCCTCCTCCGGACTACCATGCCGCAGGCACCCCCTGGGCTAGAGCATCCTCCTTATCAGATCGTTTATTGCCTCGCCGCGGTACCCTAGCTCCCCGCCTATCTTGTAGTGCTTCTTTATGGAGCCTTTGAATCCCCCGCGCGGGGGGTGGAGCCTGAAGAAGGGCTTCACACCATACTTCTCCAGCTTGTGATAGTGTATCTCGCCCTCAACTAGCTTCCTGGCGAGCTCCTCGACACCACCCAGTATCTTGAGGTTCTCGGCCACCCACAGGTCATTTATAGGCTTCTCGCCGAGTAGCCTACCCCTCCTCCTAAGCAGCTCTGTTAGGGTGTCAACGTCTATCTCGCCCCACGTGGTCCAGTTCTCGACCTTCCTGAGCATGCCTTCGATGCCGGGTAGGCTGCTGTGGTATAGGGATGCCGTGTAGCGCCTATGAAGCCTGAGCATCCCCAGGGTGGCCTCGACGTCCGGCCTAACATCCACTGTGCCGCGTATCCTTATTATGGCGTAGAGCGGCACTCCCATGCACCCCCCTGGAGGACTACACCCTAGCCCAGTCCAGCGGCGTGACGAACTTGTACGTAGCCCTAAGCGCTAGATAAGTCGCCCTGGCGAAGTTGTAGCTGGTCCTTGTCTCGCCCTTCGTAAAGCTCCAGACATCCCTTATACCGGCCATCCTAAGCACAGTCTTCGCCACATCACCAGCAACGAGGCCAGTACCCTTAGGGGCGGGTTTTAGTATGACCTCGACGCTGCCGCTCTTGCCCCTAACGGTGAAGGGCACGCTGTGGGGTTCTCCGCAGGTGCACTCCCAGCTACCGCAACCCCTCCTCACGGGTGTTATGTTGAGCTTCGCGTTCCTTATCGCCTTCTCTATAGCGAACCTGAACTGCCTGGCCTTACCCTTGCCTAGACCCACATAGCCATCGCCGTTGCCAACCACGACTACAGCCCTGAACCTCGTTATCCTGCCGGCGTCAGTCATCTTCTGCACTATGCTGACGTCGATCACCTCGTGCTTGAGGTCGGGTAGGAGTATGTCTACTATCTCAGGTTCCAGTATGGGCAGGTTCATCTTGAAGATCTCGTCTATACTCGTGATCTTACCCTCCTTCACCATACGCCCCACTCGGGTCCTCGGCTCCCATGCCTCGAGGACCTCGGGGGGACTAACCGCGGGCCGAGGCCCGGACGATCTCCTACCCCTAGCCATCCCTACTCACCACCCCCAACGGCCTCACTCCTCTCCGCTAGGAGATCCGAGTACTCCTCGCGTATCCTCGAGAGGACCTCGTCGAAGTGAGCCGGGAGGTCCTCTGGGCGCAGGCCTCTCGATAGGTACTTACTGAACAGGCGCTCATACCTCTCCCTATCACTCTCAGCTAGCTTGGAGGCCCACTCGGCTATGTGGACTCCCCGGATCCTCTCCTCGCCCGGTAGTATCTCGGGCGAGTGGGGCACCCTCAGGCCAGCGTCTAGCGCTCCCTTGAGGGCGGCGAAGACCCTGCTGCCGGGGGTGGGGGTTGCTAGGCCTATGTCTAGTACTGCCTCCTCCACACCGGCCCTCCGCGCCCTCAGGGCGGCTAGGAACCCGGTTAGGTAGGCGGCGCTGGTATTAGCGGTGCCACCTAGCCACCCGTACCTCTTGACTAGCTCCCTGCTATGGGCAACTGCTATCATCCGGTCCCCCTCTATCCTGGCCTCGGCCACTTGGACTATGATGTACTTGTTCGTCCTCCTCACCACGAGGCGGGGCTTGCCGCTTCTAATGAGCTTAAGCCTCTTGTAGTAGTTGGTCTTGCCCTCCCTGCGCCTCCTCCAGGGAACCCTATACCTTGGGCCGTGACCCATGGCTCGTCACCCCTGCCTGATTATCCCCTCCTCCTCGAGGTGCTTCCTGAGGGCTGAGAGGCTCCTGAACGCCCCTCCCTTAGCGAGCCTGTAGAGCCTCCTGTAGGTCCGCCTGTCTATGACGCCGTGGTCCCTGAGCCACCTCAGGTAGCGGCGTATCCTCCTAATTCTATGCATCCACTCCTCCTTGGGGTCGCTCCTCGCGGTGGCGGGGCCCTTCCTCTTACCGGGCCCCCTCCTCCTGCCCTTAGCCCTCTGCCTGCGCCTCTCCAGCCACCTGTGGGCGTTGCCCTTGGCTGGTATGACCCTTATCAGGCCCCTCTTTATGAGGTTCTCGACATCCCTCCTCGTCAGGGCCTGCTCTATGTCCTCGGCATACTCGGGGTCCGGGTTTATCCATATCCTGCTCTCGCCTACCCCCAGCAGCTCTGCTGCGAGCCTCCTCTGCAGCCTGTAGTCCATCGCTACACAGCCCCCGCGTTAGCCACCCTCAGCCCCCTCTCCCGGGCCGCTCTGATAAGCTCTAAGCGCTTCCGCAGGCCCACGGTCGAGGCTATATAGACTATGTGCCTCCCCGGCTCCAGGCCCTCCAGATCTCTCTCCGAGTGCACAACCACGGGCTCCAGCCCGCTCGGGTGGAGGCCCCTGAAGCTGGAGGGCGTCCGGTAGCCGACCTTGACTATGGGCGGGTAACCCTTGAGTTGAAGGCGCATCTTGTTATCGTTGCCCTTGGGCTTCCTCCAGTACTCCCTCCTCTCGAACTTCCAGAACCTCCACGAGAGATACCTGAGGAACACTGGCCTGCTCCTCCTCTCCCTCCACATGCGCCTCTGAAGCCTCCTACGCTCCCTGAGAGCCCTGAGGACCTCCTCCCTCCCGGCACGCTCGCTCACTGCTCTATCACCTCCCGGGCGTAGATGTATATCCCATCCATGAACTTCCTCCTATCCAGGTCGCTGATCTTAGTAGCCCTTTCTATGTTTGCGGCGGTCTGCGCGACCCTCTCAATATCGGTTCCCTCGACTATCACGTCCTGCCCCTTAACCTGGACCTTGACGCCGGGTAGGATCCTGGCCACTCTGGGGGCCCTCTCCCCGAGGAAGTTGCTTATCACAACCCTGTCCCCCTCGACCTTGACGTTCATCGGGAAGTGGCTGTAGATTATCTTCAGCTTATAGCGGAACCCCTTCGTGACCCCTAGGATCATGTTTCTCACGTGGGCTGCTATAGTGCCCACAAGCGCCCTCTCACGGGATCGTGCAAAGTAGGCCTCGACAACGAACTTCCCATCCTCAACCCTCATGATGATGTCCCTGGCGTGGCTGAAGTCCCTGGACAGCTCACCCTTCGGGCCCCTAACTGTGACTTTAGCCCCCTCTATCCTAACCTCTACTCCCTCCGGTATCTCGACTGTCTTGACCACGTGGACGTCCTTAGCCATTCACAGCACCCCTCTCCTGCTACACTCTAGAGCCAGGCCACCCGTAGGAGGCGGCGGGTAGCTCTAGGGTTGAAAAGGTTGACGTGTAGAAGCCGCTTACTCCAGCGCACTCGCAACAGGCCCCATAGCCCCAGCCCCCCGGGGTAGCCCTCTTCAGGATTGGCTTGAGGTACGGGGGCCACGTGACGCAGTCACTCGGGCAGGCTAGAATCGGCTGGCATGCAGAGAGCCTGCTCTCTGGAGGAATGCGAGGGGGGCTAGTATACGTAGGCGAGAAGTACGCCGCCTATCTTGTTCTGGATTGCCTCTCTGTGAGTCATTACTCCCTTGCTAGTGCTGATTATTAGGACTCCTATGTCCCTGCTAGCGAGGTATTTCCTCAGCCACTCCGGCATGCGCGCTAGCTCCCTGTAGCTGACCGGGAAGCGGGGTTTGATCACTCCTATCTTGTTAATCCTGCCGAGGAGCTCCACCCTGAACTTGCCCCACCTGCCGTCGTCTATGTACTCGAAGTTACCTATGTAGCCCTCCCTCTGTAGCACCCTCAACACGGATGCTATCAGCTTGCTGGCAGGCATTATGATTGCCTCCCTCTTACCCCTCATCTCGGCGTTGTATATGGTTGCGAGGGCGTTAGCTAGGGTATCGAGCATCACCACGAGGCACCACCCCCGGCCCTCATCTGTACTTCTTGAAGCCCAGCAGCTCTGCTACCTCCCTGAAGCACTGCCTGCACAGGTACAGGCCGTACTTCTGTATCACGGCGTCGCGGGTACCGCATCTCATACACTTCTGGGCCCCGCGCCCCATCATCTTGGGCTTGGGAGGCCTTATCTTACCCATGCACCAGCACCCCCTACTTCTCTACCCACTCGACCCCGAGCAGCTGACTTAATAGCACCATCGTCTCCTCCCTCTTAACCCTATGGCGTAGTGGAATGTGGGGCCTCTTAGCCCTCTTCCTCCGGGCTATCCTGTAGCCGGGGCGCTCGATGGTTATTGCAACGTCCATACCAAGTATTCCCACCTCGGGGTCGTAGCGCACGCCGGGTATGAGTATGTGCTCCTCTATGCCGAAGCTCACGTTCCCATGCTCGTCTATGCTGGAGACCTTGAGCCTCCTGCCAACAGCCTCCAGCGCCCTCTTCAGGAAGTCCAGGGCCTTCTCGCCTCTCAGGGTCACCATTACTGCTATGTTCTCCCCCTTCCTGACGCCGAACGCTCTTATGGTCCTCTTGGCCTTCCTGAAGACTGGCTTCTGGCCCGTCAGCTCTTCGAGTAGCTGCGCGGCCTTCATTAGCCTCTCGCCGCTGTAGCCTATGCTAATGTTGACTGTGACCTTGGCTATCCTCGGCTTCTTCATGGGGTGAGCCTTCCAGTCCTCGAGGATCATCTCAATGGTCTCCGCTGGCAGGGGTACGGCGCTCATCACCACGCACCCTCCGGGAGGCTTATCACAGGCGTGTCTCTGCCTATTACTAGTATGTAGTCGAGGCTTGTCTGGAAGAGGTTCCCGCGGCGATCCTGGAGGGTCACGGTGCTCCTCCTCCTACCCCAGCCGTGCTGGATCTCCTTGACGATGCCGACTCTGCCAGCGTTCCTGCCAGCGAAGGTTATTGCTAGGACGCCCTCCTCTAGGGGTATGTAGTCCTTGATCTCCTGTTCTGGCACGGTTATGAGAAGAGTTCCCAGGGTCTTATAGTGGTCCTCAACGGGGTTCCTCGGGTCCTTCACTCTGATCAGGATGTTCCGGCCATCGTGGAGGTTCAATTGTATGTGGCCTCCCCGCACTGTTGTCTTATTGTTTATCCTGACTGGCTTAACGTTGGGCTCAGTGTCGGGGATCCTGTGCAGCTTGAAGAACGTTACGGGGTAGGGGACGAACCTGTACCTCTCACCCGTGTCGACTACCTCTATTATGTCCATTAGGCCTACTGGGAACTTGTAGTCCTTCCTAACCCTCCCATCAACCTTGAAGTGGCCCTCGCTAATTAGCTTTCTAGCCTCCCTGGCAGTCTTGGCATAGCCTAGTACGTTCCTGACAATCAGGAGCAGTGGCAGGCTCAGCTCAGCGCTATGAGGCCCAGGCCTCGGCTTCACGGTCCACTTGTACTCCTTCCTGAGTATGGGCCAGAACCTCGGGGCTGCTAGGGCCTTGAGCCTCCTCTGGCCGCCCATCCTAGCCACTCCGGCTCACCTCCTCAACCTGCTCGGGGGACTCACCACTGGGACCCCCGGCTCCGGGCATCTCGCCTGGGGCGGGAGCTTCAGCGGCTTTCTCGACCTCCTCTGGCCTCGCCCCACGCCTCTCGAGGATCTTCTTCCTCCAGGGGTCGCTGAGGTCCAACTCGACGATCATCAGGTTCGAGGGGTGGATAGGCCTGAACACTGGCGTGCCATCGCTCCTCTTAATGGTCACACCGTCTATGTAGACGCGGTACCTCTTCAGGTCGACTTTGACTACCTTGCCCACGTGACCCTTGAAGTCGCCCCTCATCACCTTGACCTTATCGCCCTTGCGAACCGGTAAGCTCCTCACACCGAACTTCTCCCTCAGCTCCGGGCTGAGAGTGGCGCTCATGAGCTTCTGCCTTACATGCAGTGGGGCCCTGTAGTAGGCCCTCCTCTGCTTTCGGGGCTGCCTGCTCCTCGTGAGCCTAGCCATGACGCGCACCCCTCCTAGACTATTATCGTGGCGAGCTTCGCTATCCTAGGCCAGCGCTCGGCCGCCTCCCTCGCTATGGGGCCCCTAATCTCGGTGCCCCTCGGAGTCCCATCCTGGTTAACCAGCACAACAGCGTTGTCCTCGAATGCTACCCAGGTTCCATCAGGCCTCCTGTAGGGCCTCTTCTGCCTCACAACGACAGCGTAGACGACCTGCCTCCTCAGCTGGACGCTGCCCTTCTTAACGGTGGCGACGACCAAGTCCCCCACTCCAGCCCTGGGAAGCCTGCGGAGCCTGGTCTTGTATAGGGGCACGTTTATAATCATGACCTCCCTCGCGCCGCTGTTATCGGCTACACTCACATAACTTCCAACCTGTAGGCCAGTGTTGATCCCGAAGCGTGAGATCACTGCGCCATACTTCTTCTTTTTTGGCATGTCTTTCTATCCCCCACGCACGCTCTGAGTGGAGGGCTTTATACACTTATCCGCCTGCCCTCTTCTTCACTCCGAGGACGACGAACTTCACAGTCTTGGCGAGGGGCCTCGTCTCCCCTATTACGACTAGGTCACCCTCCTTAACGTCTATGCACGGCGGCACATGGGCCTTGATGCGTTTACTCCTCTTCTCGTACCTCTTATACTTCTTCACGTAGTATATGTAGTCGTGCCTCACAACAGCGGTCCCCTTCGCTCTGAGCTTCTCCACTATACCCTCGAGTAGCACTCCCCTAACCCTCAAGTGCCCGTGCCAGGGGCAGTTGGGGTCGTCACAGGTCCTCTTTGGGGGCTCCACCCCCGGGATTGAGAGGTTCTTCAACGCCTTCGGGGCTGGCACCGGCTACTCACCTCCTAAGCCTCTTAAGTCTCTCTATCGGGTCCCCCATGAGCTCGTCTCCAGGGACCACCACCCTCCTCCCGCCGGGGAGGTGGAATGCTAGGAGAGCACCACTTTTAAGGATTAGGAGCAGGCCTCGTCTCCCACTCTCTACGAGGAGGGCCCGCCGGGTCTCCCAGGCCACCCTCCCCCTGATGCCAATGAGGCCCGGGTCGTAGTGCCTCAGAACCTCGACCTCGAGACCTATAAGCTCGTGGTAACGCAGGTTGCGCGACGTGATCCTCAAGACTCTCCACTTCCACGGCGCAGGCCCAGCTCCTCCTCCCTCATTATCGTGAGCATACGCGCTATGTTCCTCCTATACTCGCGGAGCTTCCCAGGGCTCTCAAGGCTACCAGCAGCGGCCTGGTAGCGGAGCGTTATCAGCTCCCTCCGCCACTCCTCGAGCGCCTTGAGCCTCTCCTCGGGGCTCATGGACCTCATGTCACGGGCTCTGACCCTGTACTTACCCATCAAGCCTCACCCCCGGCAGGCGCCTGTGTCGCCTCCTCGGCTCCAGGAGCCTCCTCCCCGGCGGCCTCCTCTATTAGCTCCTCGATCTCGGGCCGCTCGGGCGCCCGTGCCTCTAGCTCCTCGCGTAGCCTCTGTAGCTCATCCGCCACCTCCTCGGGGTTCTTTATCCTAATGTAATCACCCGGCTTGCCGGGCCTCGCTATTATGACCTCGACCCCTATGATGCCCTTGGGCAGCTTCGCTATAGCCACGGCGCGGTCAACTAGCTCGTCGACCTTCTCGCCCGCCTTGTAGACCTTACCTGCCCTGAACTTCTCGAAGCGGGCCCTCTCAGTCCTTAGCTTACCGCTTATCTTGATCTCGGCTCCCAGGGCGCCGGCGTTCATGATCCTGCGGAGGGCGGTGAAGGCAACCCTCCTGAAGTGGTAGCCCATCTCTATGCTCCTCGCTATCCTGAAGGCCTGGACCCTAGCGTCTAGCTCGGGGTTCTCGGGCTGGGATACGGTTATCTGGGGGTTCTCGATGCCAAAGACCTTCTCGAATATCTGCTGGAGCCTCCTAATGGTAGCGCCCCTCTGCCCTATGATGAGGGCGGGCCTCTCGGCGTATATATGGATCCTCGTGCCGAGCGCCATGGGTATGATCTCGACCCTACTATACCCAGCCATGTAGAAGTTAGCGGCGAGGTACTCATCTATCTTGGCGCGGAGGAAGCCCTGGTTCAAGAAGAACCTCTCGACCCTACCCAACCACAGGCACCCCCTACTCCTCCCTAACTATTACCTCCACGTGGCTGTGCACCCTGTTCTTAGGTGAGGCCCTACCGTAGGCCCTGGGCATCCACCTCTTCAGCGTTATGCCCTTGTGGGCGGCTACGTGTATTATCTTAAGCCTCTCGATCTCGAGGCCTTTGGATTCGGCGTTGGCCTCCACGTTGTTCAGGAGCTTCAGCATGTAGCGGGCCGCCTTGACGGGATACCTGCCTATGGGCCACCCCCACTTGTCGGCGAGGCCCCTCCTATGGGCCTGCTTGCCGTGGGCTCTCCTGAAGGGTACCGCCTCCCTCTTCTCGATCACCCTCTCCAGGAACGCCTTGGCCTCAGCAAGCCTCATGCCCTTGATGGCGGCGGCCACCTCCCTCATGACCTTCGGGTGCACCGGGACGTCCCACATCATAGCCTTCGCTATGTTCGACTCGTCCCTGAACTTCACAGAGTAACCCCAGCGGGGCATCGCGGCCTCACCTCTACTTGCCTATGTGCAGGCTGCTCCTAGTGGCCTTCAGGCCCGGCTCTCCGTGCTGCACGATCTTCGTCGTGTGGCTGAACTCTCCCAGATAGTGGCCTATCATCCAAGGCGTGATCCTGACCGGCACGAACTCCTTGCCGTTGTATACGGCTATCGTGAGCCCAACCATCTCGGGGAGGACTATCATGTCCCTCACGTGGGTCCTTATGACTGGTGGCCTCTTCAGCTTGCCCTCCTCCAGCTTCCTCCTAACCTTCCTGATCTTAGCCAGCAGCTTACGCTGGGCCGGCGTGAACCCCCTCAGCAGGCTCCTCCTCTGCCTGGCCGGCATGAGCTTCGCTAGGTCCTCGATAGACATCTGCATTAGCTCCTCTAGGCTTCTACCCCTGTAGCGGAACCTACGCCACTCTGGCGGGATTTCAAGCGTCACCCTCCAGCACCCACCCACTCCGGCACTGCGACACCCGAGGGGCTTTTATTGTTGGAGCCTCACCTCAGGAGGCTCCTTAGCACCTCCCTCGCGGCGTCCCTCGGGGTATACGCTACCCTAACCCTCACCCCGACCTCCTCGAGCCTCCTCCGCGTGGCCGCGTCGTGGAGCGGCGGCGTTATTGCGAGGAGCTTGAAGCCCCTCCTAACCAGGGACGCAGCCGCAGCCACGGGGTCGCCGGGTTCGAGGGTTTGCTTGAGATCCGACACCAACACGAGCCTCCTCGCCCCCCTCGAGCCTCCGAGGGCCTCCAGGGCGCCGGCGATGTCGGTGTAGCCGGCGAACCTGGCGGATAGGAGGGTCTCCGCCAGCTGGATGGGGGTGAAGGGCCCCTCGAGGACTGTGGGCTCGGCTGAGAAGAGCACCAGCCTATCTATGTTGGAGGCGAATAGGACCGCTATGCTCAGGGCCCACACGCTATGCTCAATCATGCTCCCGCTCACGTCGAGGGCAAGGCCTATGCTCCGGCTCCTCAGCCTCCTCCTGAAGACTAGGGGGTCCTGGGCGAGCCTGCCGAGCCTGTAGATCGTGTGGCGCACTTCGAGCCTGCCCGGGCCGTGCGTGGCTGTGAGCCTCCTCGGCAGTAGCCTCAGGCCCTCGCGTGAAGCGAACCTGTAGAGCAGGGAGGCGGCCGCCCTAGCGACGAGCCCCCTAGCCTCGGGGGTGACCCTCGAGTAGAGGCCCCTCAGGACCTGGAGGGCCCTCGGTAGTCCCAGCCTCCTGAGGGTAGCCGCTAGGCCCTCGACGCTTTCCGGACCCCGGGCCTCTAGGGCGTCAACTATAGCCAGGGCCATCGACGCCAGCGCCTCGACCTCGCCGCGGCTAAGCCTGCCGAGCCTCGGGTCCCCCAGGGCCTCTAGGGCCTCCAGGCTCCTAGAGGCTAGGTCCCTAGCCATGTCAGCCCTACCCGGCTCGCCTGTCTCAGCGTAGAGGAGGGCCTCCCTGAGGCTCCTAGAAGCCTTGGCCGCCGCGTCCACGAGTGAGGCCTCGGGGCCCCGGAGGGGGTGCTTCTTAACTGCCCATAGGAGCGCGGGGTCGAGGTTGGCTACGAGTTCCCTCGCAGCCCCGATGCCTAGCCTCTTGAGGGCCTTCGACACGAGGAGGCCGCCCCTCTCGGCGCCAAGGCTCTCCGCGAGCGATGCCAGCTCCCTCGGCGGGAGGGTGGAGGCCGCCACTAAGTCGGGCTCTCTGCGGAGCAGCGCGCGCTCGTGGGCAGGGCTGAGGGCACCGGCTCTCCGCAGTATCTCGAGGCTCTTCTCGGAGTCTACCCTCTCGCCCCTCAGGATCCTCCTTCCAAGCTCCTCCGCAACGCTCCTCAGGAGCCTGCGATCCCCCTTCCTGAGGGCCGCCTCCCCTAGCTTGAGGAGCCTGTCGGTGTCCATGTCTCCCAGTTCGCGGCCAGCGCCGAGCCTGGCCTCGGCGTGGAGCATTATGTCGTCCTCGCCCCACGCTCTGCCAGCCTCCCTCGCTGCGTCCTCGATGCTCCGGTAGCCCAGCCTCGCCAGTCTCTTAGATATGACTGAGATCTCAGCTGCCCCGGCTACCCTCTCCCTCCCCCTGGGGCCTCTTATTACCCCGACCCTCTTCAGCTCGAGGTAGGCGGCTACCCTCTCCCTCCTCTTAGGCCCCCCGCCCAGGATCCTCTTCTTAACGACCCTGGCTCCGGGTTTGAGGCCCAGCGCGGAGAGCCTCTCATTTATCTCCTCCTGGATCCCCCGGGCCGCCTCATCCAGCCTGGCTGCTACAAGTAGCCCCCTCAACTCGTCCCTGAGGGCCTCAGCGTGACCGCCCCTCAGCGAGAGGGCAGCCCCGAGCACGAGCGAGACCTCCTCCTCGTCAAGGTACTCGCGGGCCTCCAGGGCGGAGTAGCTCTTGAGGAGCCTCGCGGCCTCCACGAGCTGGC
The DNA here is from genome assembly GCA_027039295.1 of Acidilobaceae archaeon. GTDB lineage: Archaea > Thermoproteota > Thermoprotei_A > Sulfolobales > Acidilobaceae > Calypsonella. The sequence goes on along the minus strand of JALWEW010000058.1, from coordinate 13,387 downwards.
TGGTGCCTATTCTCAGCCCCCTGCGCCTGAGGGCCTCCGCCAGCCCCGGCAGCAGGTCTATGACTGTTTCAACGCTGTACCTAGGCAAGGCCGAACTCCTCCCTCAGCACGGAGTCAACGATTTCCTCGTCCTCAACGCGCTTCACGAGTACGCCCATGGCGGCATCATAGGCGTCCTCCAGGGAGACGACGCTCCTACCCCTCAGCCTCGCTAGGGCCTGCGCCATCCTGGCCCAGGCTACAGCCTCCGCGGTCCCGGGCTTGTGGGAGAGCCCCGACCTCCTCAGCTTCTCCAGTGTGCCGAGGATCAGGTTCATCACGTTGGAGTCCAGCCTGGGCTCGCTGTCGCTGCGCAGCCTTATGATTCTAGCCTCAACCTCCCGTGGGGGGTAGTCGAAGGGTATCCTGACGACCCTCCTCAGGAAGGCATCGCTCAGCTCGTTCTGCGCTATATCCTCGGGGTTACTCGTGAATATGACCTGGAAGCCGGGGCCCCTCGCCCTGAAGACCCTCTTCAGCTCTGGCACTATTATCCTGCGCTTATCAACCACGTCTAGTAGCATGTTCTGGAAGTCCTCGCTGCTCCTCCTAATCTCATCTACGAGGACGCCGGCGTCGAGGATTAACGCTGCGAGGAGTGGACGCGGGATGAAGGACTCCTCGTTGAACCCCTTCCGCATCGCTATCAGTGGGTGGAAGTCGCCTATGACCTTGTACTCATCGTAGTTCTCACTGCAGGGGAGCAGGAAGGGCTTCCTCCCAGCCCAGAGCTCGAGGAGGGCCTCGCCCACCTCAGTCTTACCCGTGCCGGGCGGGCCCTCGAAGAGGACGGGCCTCCCATTCATGAAGGCGGCGTAGGTGAGGGCCACTATCCTCTCGTCGACTATGAGCCTGAACTCCCTCTCTAAGACCTTCACGGCCAGGCTGGGGCTCCGAACGGGCTCCCTGGGCCTGGCCACATCGCCGTATATCTCAGCTACCTTAGCCTCTATGGGGTCCCTCTCCGGATGGGTATGCGCCATCTCCACTGGCTCCCTGGGTGGCCCCGGAGGCGCTTGGAGGGCTTAAGCGCTCCCTCGCCAGCCACTCGCCGGGCTCGTAGACCTCGCCCTTCTCGGGGGGCGCGAGCTCCCTGTCAAGGGACTCGCAGAGAGCCCGGTATGGGCACCGGGAGCATCGTCCCCGGCTCCTCCTGGGGTAGCCGACGATGCCCCAGTACTTTATCTCGACAACGTCATCCACGGCCCTGAGGACTGCACTGACGGTCTCGCTGTCGAGCCTGTAGGTGTAGGAGGCGTCCCTATACCTTATGTCCAGGAGGGCGTCCGAGGCCATGCCGAGCCTCAGCGCCATGAAGCCGTAGGCCGCCGCCTGGAGGATGTCGCTGGGCCACGCCACTCTGCGGGGCGCCCTGCCGCTCTTCCTCTCGACGACATGGACGGCCCCGCCGCGGAGGGCTAGGGCGTCGCTCCTCCCCCTAAGCACCACATTACCCAGCCTGACCTCGAGGGGCTCCTCTACCCTGAAGCCCCTGAGGCGTAGGGGCAGCGAGAGCACCGCGTGGTAGAGCCTCCCAAGGAGGAGCCTGAGCCTCTCACCGAGCCCCCGGCGCCGGGGTAGGTGGGTCTCGAAGAATAGAAGCCGGGGGCAGTAGCCGAGTCTATGGAGGTCGCTGGGCCATACTATGTAGACCTGGTGGCTCCTACCCTCTTTATCCCTATCAGTACTCGTTTCCCGTCCACCTCCCACTCCCTAGTATAGGCGGTGGCCGGGGGTTTATCGAATCTTATCGTGGAGGCCCTCGTCTCGCTCGAGACGTAGTCGAGCTTCTCCCTCACGGCCTCTAGTATCTCACTGTCCCCCGAGATCCACGCCTCGATGTAGTCGGTCACATCCAGGCCAGCCTCCTTCCTCATGAACTGGATCCTCCTAACAACCTCCCTCGCCAGGCCCTCCAGCAGCTCCTCGCGGCCCACTCTAGTGTCGACCGCCACCGTGAAGCCCTCGCCCTCAGCAACGCTCAGCCACTCTGGGTACTCGGCGTGGAGCCTCACGTGCCTCGGCTCTAGTCTGACCTTCACACCCTCATACTCGGCCTCGTAGAAGCCCCTCGAGACTAGGGCCCTAGCGACCTCCTCGCTCCTCTCCTCGAGGAGCCTGTAGACCTTGGGGGCATCCCTCTTGTACTCAGGCCCTATCTCCCTATAGTTCGGCTCGACCTTGTAAACTCGTACCTCCTCGAGGAACTCCCTACCAGCAACCACAACCTCCCTAGCGTTAGCCTCGCCCCTGACTATGTCTGATAGGTCCTCCACAGCCTTGCGGGTCCTCTCGTCCTCGGTGACAACTATCACCCGGGAGACGGGCCTCCGGAGCTTGAGCCCGGCCTTCATCCTTGCGGCCCTCGCGGCCTCGACGACGGCCTTGACCCTCTCCATCTCGTCCTCTAGGCTCTCATCTATTAAGCTGACGTCAGCCTCCGGCATGTCTAGCAGGTGGACGGACTCCGGGCCCTCCTCGGCTTCCCTGAAGAGCTTTTGATACACGTACTCGGTGAAGAATGGTATGAAGGGCGCCGCCGCCAGGAGCCATCTCCTGAGGACATAGTAGAGCGTGGTGTAGGCCGCTAGCTTGTCTGGTGTCTCCTCGTCGGTCCAGACCCTGCGCCTTATGAGACGGAGGTACCAGTGGCTGACATCCTCCAGGATGAATCTCCTTAGGGCCCTGGCTGCCTCGTGTATTAGGAGGCCCGACATTGCCTTGTGGTATTCTCTTAGGAACGAGTTAACCCTCGAGATCACCCATCTATCCTCGACTCTGAGGCTATCCCGGAGGCTCTCTATGCTGTGTTTCTTGGGGTCGAAGCCGTCGAGACCCATGTACATGCTCGCGAAGGAGAAGACATTCCAGATCACAGTGAAGTCCTTCCACATCATCTCCATGCCGCGCCAGGAGAAGCGGAGGTCCTCCCAGACGGTGTTGCTTGTAGTCCAGAGCCTCACGACGTCCCTAGGTATCCTGCTTATCAGCTCGTCGAAGTCTATGTAGTTACCCAGGCTCTTGTGCATCTCCCTGCCCTGCTCGTCGAGGGCGAAGCCGTGCACCAGGACCCTTCGGTAGGGCGACTCACCGAAGCCGATCACGCCGCTCCTGAGGAGGCTAAAGAACCACCCTCTGATCTGGTCGTGCCCCTCTACTATATAATCTACCGGCCTGAGCCTCTCCCAGAGGTCCCTCCTCCTCGGGTACCCGAGGCTGGCGTAGAAGGAGATCCCGCTGTCGAACCACACGTCGGCCACGTCCGGCACCCTCCTCATGACGCCCCCGCACTTGGGGCACCTGAGCGTGACCTCGTCGACCCAGGGCCTGTGAAGCTCCTTGGGCCTCTTGCCGCCTAGCTTCTCGAGATCCTCGACGCTGCCCACGACAACCTTGTAGCCACAGGACTCGCAGACCCATATCGGGAGTGGGACGCCCCAGAAGCGCTGCCTGCTTATGACCCAGTCCCTGATGTTCCTGAGCAGGTGCATGAACCTCTCCTTGGCCCACGAGGGGATCCACTCCACGCTCTCGGCGCTCTTCATCAGCTCGTCCCTGAGCTTGGAGACCCTTATCACCCACTGCCTAGTCGCCCTCAGCAGTAGGGGGGTCTTGCACCTCCAGCACACGGGGTACCTGTGCTTCACCCTCCCCTCGTGGAAGAGGGCCCCGAGCCTCCTTAGGTCCTCTATTATCCTCTCATTGGCCTCCCCCCTGAAGTAGAGGCCGGCGTACTTACCGGCCTCGGGGAGCATTCGGCCGTCGTCGCCGACGAGGGATACTATCGGTACTCCAAGCCTCTTGCCCACCTCGAAGTCGACATCGCCGTGGCCGGGGGCAGAGTGGACCAGCCCGGTGCCCTCGTGGGGCGTGACGGCCTCGGGCGCCATTACCACCTTATGGTAGGGGGCCAGGATCCTCTGAGCATCTACAAGGCCCTCGAGGGGGTGCCGGTACTCGAGGCCCTCTAGGTCGCGGCCAGGGAACTCCTCGATCACCTCATATTCCCTTACCCCCGCCTCGCTCATAACGGCCTCGAGTCTGGCCTTCGCCAGTATGAGCACCTCCCCGCCGACCCTCACCCTCACGTAGGTTAGGTCCGGGTGGGCCATCACGAAGGCGTTGGCTGGGAGGGTCCAGGGAGTGGTGGTCCATATCAGGAGGCTCTCGCCCTCGCGGCCCTTCACAGGGAACTTCACGTAGATCGAGGGGTCCTCCAGGACCCTGTACTCGGATACCTCGTAGTCAGCTAGAGTAGTCTGGCACCTCGGGCACCAGTGGACCACGTATACGTCCTGCTCTAGGAGGCCCCTCTCCCACGCCTTCTTTATGAGCCACCAGCCAGACTCTATGTACTCGTCCCTGAAGGTAACGTAGGGGTTATCCCAGTCCATGAAGACGCCTAGCTCCTTGAACTTCTCCATCTGGCCCCGCATGTTCTCCTCGGCGAACCTCCTGCACTCCTCTACGAAGCGCGCTACCCCCACCTTCTCGACTATCTCCCCCTTATTCTTGATCCCCAGCTTCTGCTCTATCTTAACCTCTATGGGTAAGCCATGCGTGTCGAAGCCGGGCCTGTCCCAGACGTTAAAGCCCATCATCCTATAGTAGCGTAGTAGTGTGTCCTTGATCACCTTGTTCCACGCGGTCCCCACGTGGATCGTTGGAGCGCTCGTGTAGGGGGGACCGTCGAGGAAGTAGAGCTTCCTGCTGCTCTTGAGGCTCTTCTCCTTGACCAGCCTGTATATCGAATGCTCCTCCCAATACCTCTTAACCCACTCCTCCAAGGCGAATTGGTCGTAGCGCTCCCTGCTGAGCGTGTCACGCATCGGAGGCAACCAGGCGCACCCCACGCCCCCAAGTAGGGGGAGGCGTGTGGGTGAGCGCCTCGAAATACCTATTTTAAATCCTGGGCCCACAGGCCACCCTCTAGGAGGTGGAACAGCATTGATCCTGGAGTCCGAGGAGACGGAGGAAGAGGAGATAATCGCGGAGCCTGGAGGTGTAGAGCTGGCGAAGCCGGAGAAGCCCGAGGAGGAGGCCGGAGCCGCAGAGGAGAGCGTTGAGGCCGAGGTGGGCCTGTACCACCCGGTAGTCCCGGAGTTACTGGACGCATTCACGGAGGCCGTCGAGATCCTCGAGGCCCTAGCCGAGGGGAGGCTGAGGCCGGGCGAGGCGAAGGCGATCTACCTAGAGAAGGTCAAGGCCCCCGTGGAGGCCGTCGCCATAGATACGACGGAGAAGGAGAGGAGGAAGAGGAAGGCTACGCAGCGTAGGCGCAGGAAGGCGGCTAGGAAGAAGTAAATGCAACAATGCTAGGATGGTATTAGGGGCTCCGGAGGTACTCGTGAGCTCAGGGGCCAGCGCCTCCACCTACCCCTCCATCTGCCTAGAACTCCCTCCTGACGACCTCGGCCTCGTATCCCAAATCCTTTAGTGCCGCTAGCACTTCATCTAGTGGTACCCTCCTGTCGAATGTAACCACAACCCGCTTCCCACCGTCCTTGACGAGCTTCAGCCTGTCCACGAGCACGGTGCCGCGTATCATGTCGTTCATGCTCTTGGGCGGGACTAGGTAGTCCTTGAACTTCTTCTTGGCTATCTCGTAGAAGGCGTCGAAGTTCCTTATGTATCTGAGGGCCTCGCTTGCATCCTGGCTCTCGTAGCCCAGCCTCTCGGCTAGGCGGCGTATGAGCCTTTCCGCCTCCTCAGCTGGGAGCTCGACGCTGATGTACTTGCCAAGATCTATCTCGACCTTTACCTTACCCTCCATAGCCAGGCCCCGGGAGTTGGGGGGGTCTGGCTCGTTAAAATATGCTGGAGGAGCCAGGAGGAAACGGTGGACGGGGCTTGTTCAGGCTGGCCTATGATGCAGCAACGAAGTTTAAGTATATCACGCAGACGCTCGCGAAGATAAGCGATGAGGCGACGTTCGTCGTCGGCGCGGATGAGATGCTCATATGGCAGATGAGCCCTGACAAGACGACGCTGGCGGTGCTCAAGGCTCCTAGCATAAGCTTCGGAGAGTTTAATGTCGAGGAGGAGGCTAAGTTCATAGTGAGGACAGACGAGTTGAATAAGGTTGTCAGGAGGGCTACCAGGAATGACACGATAATATTCGAGCGCGACCCGAATGAGCCCGCTCTAGCCGTGACCCTCAAGGACAGGAAGACCGGGCTTACGAGGCGCTTCACGGTGCCCATACTGGATCTTGAGCCACCCGAGATAAGGGAGCCGACGTTCGAGGGGACGACGAGGTTCTCCCTCGACGCAAGCGTGTTCAAGGTAATAATACAGGATGTGAAGGTGGTCAGTGATGCGGTCACCTTCGAGAGCAAGGAGGAGGGGGTGCTCCTCGTGAGGGCTAGCGAGGAGGAGAAGGAGTACGTGTGGGAGATGAAGCCCAACGCCCCCCTCCTAGACATAGACGTGGCGGAGCCGAGCACGGCATCATACGGTCGCTCACCCCTAGAGGCGGCCACAAAGCCCACGGGAGCCGCCGATATCGTGAGGGCCGAGTACGCGACAGACTACCCGCTGAAACTCGAGTTCACCTTCCCCAACGGAGAGCGCATGTACATCTACATAGCGCCGCTGACCCTCTAGCGCCCCACCCGCCTCCTAGGGCGCCTACCACTCCTACTGGCCGCCCGCCTCCTAGCCTGGGATCCCCCAGCCCGCGTCCTGCTAGTGCTGAGCTCCTCGAGCAGCGACTCGTCAGGCTCAAGGCTAGGCCTGCCCCGAGCCCCCCGTGGAGGACTCGGCACCCTGAGGCCGTCGCAGGAGAGGCCTAGGGTGTAGGCGCAGAACATGCAGGCCTCCACCACCCTGCCCTCCACTCTGCAGCGCCACACAGGCGCGTGGCGGCCGCAGAGCTGGCACCTGCTCCAAGCGAGCGTTACCCTAGGCGGCACTAGGCGGTCCCCAGGGACTAACGCAAGGCCTGGAGTTAAAGGCGGGTCACACGGGGGAGCGGCGTCCCTCATCCCTCCGGCGGGCTACCCAGCGGGCCCTAGGCGCAGAGGGGTGTGGCCCGCCGCGGATACCGCCTCTCACGGGTCGGGCCGCGCTATGCAGCGCTGGCAGGCGGGGAAAAGCGTTCCCTACCTCACCGGCCCCTTTTAGCTTCGGCCACCGGCTATCTCATTACAGAGTATCTCTCGGAACCTTCTCGCGTCATCGAAAGCGTACACGTTATTAAACATAATGTAGCCCCCCCTCCAGGGGCTGATCGTGGTGAGGAGCCTTCTGAGGTCCTCCTCGCTGTACTTGTAGCGGTAGTTAACCTCGCCCCTACCGCCGAGCCCGTGCAGCCTAGCGTATAGGATATCCTGTTCCCCGGGAGGCAGGCGGCCTCTGAGGACGTCGCCCGCTATCCTGATGCTGGCCTCGCCTGCCACCCGCTCGAGCAGACCCCGGCCCTGGCTCCACCAGCTGCCACGGGGCTCCCAGTAGACCTCCCAGCCCTCCAGGCCGGCCTCCCTGAAGAAAGATGCAACGAGGCGGGCGTTCTCCTCGGTCGCCCCAAAGCTCGCTGGGCTCTGGAACACAAGGATCCTCGTGCCCAGGGCCCTGGCGGCCTCGAGGGTTACCTCCAGCGCCCAGAGGACGGCCTTATTGGTGCGGAATGGCTTGAACTCGCCCGGCTCGAAGGGTAGCTCCCTCTTGAGGCGCCTCCAGAGCCTCCTATTGTAGCCGTGGGTTATCAGCATCCAGGCCTTGACTGTGAAGACGAACCCCTCAGGCGCCTCTACCCTCCACTTGGAGAGCCTCTCCGGCGGCGGGGGGTCGTAGAAGGTTTGCTGGACCTCCACGGCGTCGAGGCTCCTATAGTGGAGGCTCCGCGCCCTCTGGAAGCCGCAGGTTCCGACGAGGAATGACCCGCAGGCCACGGGCGTCCCTTGAGGGGTGTACCCCTGGCAGGGTTAAGTAAGGGAAAACAGGCTCCCCCCGGGGCCTGTGGAAGCTAGGGGATTCGAGGCTAGAGCGAGACCACGGGGCCCGAGAAGCGCCTCACCTTGACGTACCTTACAACCGACACCTCCTCGATCTTCTGTTTGAGGGCTTCCGGCTCTATGTTGGAGCGTGTCGTGTCCGCTATTATGGTGCAGGTCCCGGCCTTACCCCTGGCTATCGAGGCACACCTCGACACTATGATGTCCACGTTGAGGTCGGAGAGCGTCTTGGCCACCTCTGCGAGAGCGCCGGGTCTATCCTCCATCTCGACATTTATCTCAACGACATTCCTGGCGTTAGCCGCTATTGGGGAGAGCACTATCTCCCTCTTGTCTACGTCAGCTATCAGGACCAGGTACATACCGGGGCTGATCCCCAGGGCGTCCCTCACAGTCTGCGGGATTGTGACCCTACCCTTCGAGTCAACCTTCACCATGGCCGGGAGCTGAAGGGGCCCCACACGCTCTTCGCCGGGTCTCCTCTCGCTCATCCCACTAATCCCCCACGGCTTTCGGCTTAAGGCTAGGTTATTTAAGCGTGAATACCTCACAGAGCCTCTCAACCGGGCTGCGCTCCCAGTCGAGGCCAAGCCAGGGGACCGGGGATCCCCTCAGGCCCCGGGAAGCCTCAGGGCCACTGTGGTCCCCCTGCAGGAGGGGTAGATAAGCACGTAACCCCTAGCCAGGGCCTCGAGGGCGGCATCCAAGAGCCCCGCGGGTAGCAGGGCTGACAGCTCACGCCTCGTGACCGCCCCCGCCAGGGCGGCCACGCTTGCCGCCCCAGGGGGCACCGGGGGCCTTGGGGTCTCCGGCGGTAGCGTGTAAACGAGGATAACGCTCCCCCCGCGGGCGATAAGCTCTCCCAGGATGGCCCTCATGACGGGCGCGGGTAGCGTACTGGCATCGTCGACAACAACGACCCCCCCGAGGGTCTGCCGGGCGAGTAGGTTGGCGGCGGCGATGGCGTATTCGAAGGCCTCCCCCTCCGGGACTAGTAGGGCTCCCTTCCCTCGAGGTAGCGCGGGCAGCCCGCTTTCGGCCCTAACCACTATGGGTTCCAGGCCAGCGGCTAGCCAGCGATCCCTCTCGCAGTACAGGCACAGCACATAGGTCGCTCCAGGCCACTCACTGGCTAGCAGGAGGGCGGCATCCCTAGCGCGGCTACCGTAGGTTGCAATGGCTACTCCGCGGGTTCCAGGCAATACTATAGTGCCCCTGCCGCGCGTGCATGCAAGACCCCTCTTCCACCAGCCCCCACCTCTCCAGAGGAGGAGCCTGGGCGGCGGCGCCTTAGTGAGGACCCCGGACACCTCGGCGATGACACCGCCGCAGCTCGGCGGCCCGAGGGGGGCTGCGGTCGACAAGGAGACCCCCACGAGGAGGCCCGCCCACCCCAGGCCTGAAAGGGCGGCGGCTAAGAGCCCAGCAGCTCCATCAAGCAGGAGTGAGAGCATGGCCGACACGAGCGCTCCAAGGGCATAGTAGGCGTTACAGAGGGGGAGCGCCACGGAAGCCGCGGCTATGCTCGTAGAGGCGACTGCCAGGCGGAGCGCGGCGCCTCCCAGTGACGGCCTCTTGATACTCGAGGCCTCCAGAGGGTCCCCCGAGGGCGATGCCATACCAGCGAGGCTGGCCGCTGCCAGGAGCCCCCCAGCCACCGGCACAAGGACCCCCAGGCCATGGTGGTAGCCGGAGGTGAGGGCCGCCAGGAGGGCGGCTAGGGGTGATCTCAGCAGGTAACCCGAGTAGAACGACGCGAGAGCCACTATGGCCAGGACCGCGGCTTCAGAAGCCCGCGTGTACCCCGGGCCCGCGGCTAGCGGCAGACGGGCCCGCAGTGGCCCAAGGGCTAGCCAGAGGATAGCTGTTAGAGCCAGGGCGACCGTCAGCCTGGCCTTGTTGCACACCAAAACAATCCACGCCAGGGCACACGGAAGCCCGCTTATCTATTTCAGGGTTAGCGGCCCTCCGAGGTGGGGCAGGCCCCTCACGGATCCCAAGCGGGCGCCTGCGGGTCTACGCCAAAGGGGTGCACCACGGGATGCCCGGCTCCACAGTCAGCAGCATAGAGGCGCTGCACCCGCGTGTGAGAGAGGCACTCGCCAGGCTGGGGTATCGGGGCCTGCTGCCTATTCAGGAGAAGTCTATACCGGTCATACTAAGGGGGGCCCACACGCTCGTGGTGGCCCCAACCGGGTCAGGGAAGACGGAGGCCGCCCTCCTACCGGTACTCTCGCTCATGTCGGCTATGAGGGATAGGGGGGCCTCCCCGCGTGGCCTGAAGGCGATATACGTGACTCCGCTTAGGGCCCTCAATAGAGACATCGAGCGCCGCATCCGCGGCCTAGTGGAGGCCACGGGTTTCACCGTGCAGGTGAGGCACGGTGACACGGGGCCATCGGGCAGGAGGAGATTCCTCCAGAACCCTCCCGACTTGATGGTAACGACCCCCGAGTCCCTCACGCTGCTCCTAACGGCCACCGCTGGGAGGGGCATCTGGAGGGGGGTGCGCTGGGTTATAGTTGACGAGGTACACGAGCTCATAGACAGCGAGCGGGGGGCCGAGCTCTCGCTGACCCTTGAGAGGCTCGAGAGGGTGGCGGGCCGTAGGATACAGAGGATAGGCCTCTCAGCCACGCTATCCGAGAAGAGCATGGGGGAGGCAGCCGGCCTCATAGCGGGCCACCGCAGGGTGGAGGTTGTAGTTGACAGGAGCGGCAAGGAGTACGATGTATCGGTCAGCGTAGTCGATGCGGAGGGCCTGGACTGGCCGAGGCTCGTCAGGCGGGTGGCCGAGATCGTGGAGACCGTGGAGGGCCAGGTGCTGGTCTTCGTTAACACGCGCTCCACGGCGGAGAAGCTGGCCGCGGAGCTAGCGAGGATCCTGGGCGTGGATAAGGTGAGGGTCCACCACGGGAGCCTCGCTAGGAGTGTGAGGGAGGAGGCGGAGAGGCTCTTCAAGGAGGGGAGGATCAAGGTCCTGGTAGCCACGTCCAGCATGGAGCTGGGCATAGATATCGGAACCGTGAGCCTCGTAGTCCAATTCATGTCGCCCCGCCAGGTGCTAGCCATGACCCAGAGAGGCGGCAGGGCCGGCCACAGGCTCGGGAGCACCGCCAGAGCCGTGATAGTGGTCCCGAGGAACCTCTACGAGATACTAGAGTCGGGAGTCATAGCATTCAGGACCATGAAGGGCCACCTCGAGGACCTCAAAGCCCCGAGGGGACTCGTATGCCCTCTAGCGCACCAGATGGCGGCCATGACCGTTGAGAGGGGCTCACTCTCCCTAGGGGAATTCCTCGAGGTAGCCGCGGCCACCAGGCAGTACGCTGGCATAGACATGAGCCTCCTCGAGGAGGTAGCAGTGCACCTAGACTCCGTGAGGATCGTGCGTTACGACGAGGTCTCGGGGGTACTGAGGCAGACGAGGAGGACGAGGAGGTACGTCTATGGGGTCTCGATGATACCCGACGAGGCTACCTACACCGTGGTAGACGCTATAGAGGACAGGAGGGTCGGGGAGGTGAGTGAGAGATTCGTGGAGGCCTCACTCCTAAACCTGAGGGAGGGGGAGAGGCTCCGCTTCGTCCTCTCAGGCAGGCTCTGGGAGGCCCTGGAGGTCGACTATGAGGCCGCTAGGATAATCGTGAAGCCCGTGGCCGAGGCCCAGGGCCTCGTACCGGTCTGGCACGGCGAGCTAATACCGGTGGACTACAAGGTCGCCAGGGAGGCCTGCGCCCTCCTCTCACTAGCCATGGACAACCCGGGGCTAGCTAGGAGGCTCCTACTGGCCAGGAGGATCCCCAGCGACGCCGTGGACTGGATAATAGAGCAGGCCAGGGCCACCGCTGAGAGGTGGGGCGGCGCCTTCCTAGAGCCCCGGAGGCCGGTCATAGAGGAGTACCCGACCCTCACCATACTCTACGCCTGCCTGGGGAGCAAGGGCAACATGGCCCTGGCTCTGCTTCTAAGCGAGATACTGGCTGGTAAGGGCGTGGCGGTGACCTTCAATCACATACCATACGCCGTGGTCCTCTCAACACCCGACGGCAGGGGGGTCAGCGCGGACCTCCTGCTCTCGGCCCTCAGGGAGGCTTCGGAGATGGACCACATAACTAGGGCGGGGATGGTCTACCAGGCCCTCAGGAGGAGCCAAGCCTTCCTCTATAGGTTCCTCCACGTAGCAAGGAGGCTCGGCATACTCGAGCCAGACGCCCGCGCGAACCCCTCCCTCCTCAGGAGGATCCTCGAGGCCTACCGTGGCTCGATAGTCGAGAAGGAGGTGCTCAAGGAGCTTGTCCACGACAGGCTAGACCTAGCAGCGCTAAACGACTTCCTCGACTCGATGAAGGAGCCAGCTGCTATCAGGCTCGAGGAGGCGACCCCCCTGGCCCTCAACGTCCTCGAGAACCCCTACATGAAGCGCGACGTAGCGGTAAACCTGAAGGAGGTGGCCCTAGGCAAGCTCGTTGAGGGCATAAAGAGGAGGCTCCAGAGGAAGAGAGTGCTACTCCTCTGCACCCACTGCGGCCACGCATGGGAGGCTGAGGTCTCGAGGATCCCCGAGGGGGCCCCGCTCAGGTGCCCGCGCTGCGGCTACCCCTCAATAGCGCCCCTACCCGCGACGGATTGGGGCCGGAGCGTCGTCGAGGCCGTCCGCAAAGCCCTCAAGAGTGGGAGGCTGAGCCGCGAGGAGAAGCGGCTCGTGAGAGAGGCTAGGGAGAGGGCGAGCCTCTACATGCACTACGCCTTCCAGGGCCTCGGCCGCAGGGTGGTAGAGGCGCTGGCGGCAAGGGGTGTTGGGCCGTCCCAGGCCAAGAGGGTTATGGAGAGGCTCATAATGGGTGGTGAGAGGGAGTTCTACAGGGCCATAATGGAGGCCGAGGAGAACTACTACTCTACTAGGATGTACTGGGAGAAGAGGAGGGGCTAGCCCTCCTCGCCTGCCTCGAGGGCGGCTGGCTCGACGAGGCTATCAACGCTGACCTCGGCGACCCCTTCACCCGGGATCCTATAGCCCTTGAGCTTCAGATACCTCTCAACGACGCTCTCGTGGCTCCGCCTCCCACTCCTCCTCCAGGCCAGAGGCGTGCCAAGCGCGAGCGCGGCGTAGACCTTCTCGGCCACAACGTCAGCTAGGGGGCAGTTGTCGAGGCAGAGCTTACAGTGGATGCACTTAGACGCATCGACCCGAGGCCTATAGCGGCCCCCAGGGGCCTCCTCCACCCTTATCGAGCCGGTCGGGCAGCTCGCCTCGCAGGCCCTGCAGCCGGCGCAGTTGGCCCACCTAAACGCCAGCTTAACGGCGTCTAGCACGATCTCCCTCCCAAGGACCCCCCGGGCCCCCTCAACCCTGATCTCGCGGTCCTCCACGCGGAGCCTGACCCTCCCAC
>JALWEW010000057.1 GCA_027039295.1 Acidilobaceae archaeon | reverse complement strand
CAGGGGAGGTTCAGGCACTTAACCGACGAGGAGATCCAGAAGATACAGGAGATGGTGGATCGCCAGGTGGAGGAGGTCAACAAGCTCGTGGGCAAGGAGGTAATAGGTCCCGTGGCCTAGACGCAATCTAATACGATACGCGACACTAGGAGACTCCAGATCTACTAGTCCACACTCTTTACCTTCCCATCACTCACCCTATGCTGCATTCCTCCCAGGCTAGAGTGGCCACTCTCTGGGGGGCCCCTCCTTAGCCTGCAGAGGGCCTTGAGCGCCGCTGTGCAGGAGTTATCACACACTCTTGGGGTGCTCTCGTCAGGGTTTACCTCGATGATTATGTGGCTATCGGGGTCGTCTATGGTCCTTGTATATGGTTCCAGCACGCCTGCTTCGGGGTCCACCACCAGGGTCTCCGAGCATGCAGTTATGAAGGTGCCGTTAGTGCTTTCGACTATGCCGCCAACTAGGATTAGGGGGAGCCCGGTCTCTAGGGCCCTCGAAAAGGCGAGGGCACGTATGGCCTCCCTCCTAGGCCTCAGGTAGCCCTCCTCGCTCTCCTCTACTGGTAGTGGCCCTCCCCTCTGGGGTAGGAGTGAACCTACGAGCAGGTTTGCTCCGGAAAGCTGTAGGCTCCTGAAGATCTCGGGGTTGAGTAGGTCTAGGTCGGCGAAGACGCCTATGCGCAGCCTTCCGCCGACGTCGAAGACCGCTACCTCGCGCCCATGTCCCAGGGCGTATGCTCTCTCCTCCTTGCTAAGGGTTATCTTCCTGTAGCGGCCGCCCACCTCTCCGTTAGAGTCTATGTATATGGTAGAGAGGTATAGGCGCGGGCCCGCCCTCTCGACTATAGGCCCCCCTATGACTGCTACCCCATAGTCCGCTGCTATCTTTGAAAGCGTGCTTATCGTGAAGCCAACTCCACCCCAAGTCGATTGGAGGCGCTCGGCTGCGCTCCTCAGGTGGGACTGAACCCTCTCCGGGTGGTAGTAGCCTATAATGGGCCCCGTTAGAGGATGTTGCGGCAATACCAGCACGTCGATGCCTTCCCTGTGCCGCTTCATCAGGGCCTCCACAGTGTTTTGGAGTCTCCTGAGGTTGACCCGTTTTGAGCCCAGCCTCAGGCGCAGGTGGAGAACGCCTATCCTCACGTTACCCCGAGTCATTGCTGGCACCCTCTAGGGCGACGCGCCTACCCTCCACGCATCTCCGGAGCTGGCGGACGAAGCCGTCCCCAATCCTCGCTGCTCCCGTTATGGCCGAGGCTATCGGCCATATCTCCTCGTAGAGGTGGGCTAAGACCTCGGGCCTCGACGCCTCCCCCCTTTCAATCTTATCCATGTACTCCTCGAGGGTGCGTGTTCTCTCCTCTGAGACGAGTGCAGGGACCCTGCGGAGGGCATCAGCCAGAGCACCGTACTCGCCGCCAGCCCCTGCCAGGTGGCTGGTCAGGTACTCGTAAACCGCGATGCCGCGGGGTGTTGCCACCAGCCGCGTGGATGCCACCCTAGCCACGTAGCCCCTCCTCAGCAGGGTGTCAACTATCTTGGCGTAGGTGCTGGGTCTCCCGATGCCCCTCCGCTTCATCTCCTCGATGAGCTCGCCCTGACTGTAGGGCAGGGTCTTCCTGACTCTCCTAGCCTCGACTACGGCTTCGACCCTACCCGTGGGTAGGGGTTTATGGATCTTGAAGAAGGGGTGCCACACTAAGAGGAAGCCGGCCTCGACATCGCCCGGCCTCGGCTTCGGCTCTCCAGCGGAACCTATGCCGACCAGGCGCTCCACGCCTAACTCCACGCCGGCCCCGGGGATCCTCAGGGTGTACCTAGCCCTCGTAACCGATGCCTCGCGCATCTGGCTAGCCATGAATCTCCTGAAGATCATATCGTAGAGTCTCAAGTGCCTCCTAGTGAGGGCGCCGGCAACCTCTATCACTCCCTCCTCGACGAGCCTCTCGAGGGTCTCCGCATCTATGGGGCGTGTGGGCCTTATGGCCTCGTGGGCGCCTCCCTCACCCCACCTCCGAGGCCTCAGGACATCCCTAGCTATATCCGGGAAGGTACTAGATATCCACTCCCTAGCCACCTCTATGCCGCGGTCGCTGACCCTCGTCGAGTCAGTCCTATGGTAGGTTATGAGTCCCCACTCGAAGAGATTCTGGGCTAAGGCCATGGTCTCAGGGGCCCCCAGCCCGAGGAATCTGCTGGCGTCAGCTAGCATGGCGTCTGTCGTGTAGGGCGGCGGTGGCGGCAGCGTCTCCTTCCTCCTCTCGGCCTCCACGATCTCAAGTGTTATCCTCCTCTCGGCCCCCTTGGCTATCTCCGCTATAATCCTAGCCTCCGGGGTCTCGTCCTCCCTGAAGCTCAGTGCGACGCCGTTTATCCTCAGGGTGATGCTTAAGACGCGCTTCTTAGCCTCCTCAGTCCTCGCCACGACCCAGCCGAGGGTTGGGGTCTGGACTCGGCCGGCGCTGAGGGCGTAGTTGTAGCGTATGCTCCGGCACCTCTCGAGTTCTCGGGCCAGCCACCTGCCACTCCTGCTCCCGGCTAGGCCTGCAAGCTTCTCGGTGCAATAGTATCTCGGCCAGAAGTCGCACCAGAGCAGGGGGCTGAGCGTGTAGCCTATCCAGCGGTCCTCCACCCTCCTGACTATCTGCGCGTCAACCAGCCTCTGATCGAAGTCCCTGAGCTCTCGGAGCGCCCTCAGTATAGCTGGCCTCGTGACCTCGTGGAACTCGAGCCTCGCTATCGCCCTGGAGTATGGCCGGAGTAGGAGCGAGGTGTCCCAGCCTATCTTCTCGCCCTCGGTGTCAGGGTCGGTTCCTATGAGAACCATGTCAACCTCCCACGCGAGCCTCGCCAGGTCCTCCACGGTCCTGCGGGAGTCCTTGATGCGGGTGCTGCCACACCTCGGGCACCTATTGGTCTCCTCGACGAACTGGTAGCCACAGTCTAGGCATCTCTTCAGGCTAGTGTAGACGGGCGTGAAAGAGGAGTCCGTCTTGTAGACTCCAAAGACGTCTATGCCACGCGGGAGCCCCGGCGGCAGGTCGCCCTCTCCAATGGAGTCTACGAGGTCGTAGATGTGACCCCCACTCGCGGCTATCATCAGGATGAAGTTGCCCGTCGCGACCTCGTAGACCCTCGTGCCGCCCTCTAGGATCCGCACGCTGGGCTGGCCGAAGAAGCCCGCAATAGTCCTAGCCTTGTTGGGCGACTCCACTATGAGGAGTGCCGTGCGGACTAGATCCACGTTCTTGACCTCGCCGCGCAGCACGGAGGAGACGCCGCGCCTGTTCTCCTCGATTTCTCTCTTCACGGCCTCCAGGTCAAGCTCCCTCAGGGGGACCCAGTTGACATCGGCCATCCAGCGGGTCCTCCTGATGAGGCCGTTGATCAGCCTCGAGTCATCGACGACGACAACGCTTAAACCCCTCGTTATACCGCCAGCGTAGAGCCTGCTGGTCCTGCCGCTTGCCTGGAGGTACGTCGCGGCGTCGGGCACCAGCAGGTAGAGCCTCCCCTCCTCCTCGACCACGGCCACGTCGCTCCTACGCTTGAATTCCTCCCACACCTCGGGGTCCCGGAGGGCGTTCCTGAGGAAGGTGTATGCCTCCATCACAGTCCATGTGGCGTCCTGCCTTGAGACGTCCCCCCGCGAGACCCTATCCGCTATGGCCTGGAGGGCGGCCGGGCTCAGGTTCCTGACGAGCCT
>JALWEW010000056.1 GCA_027039295.1 Acidilobaceae archaeon | reverse complement strand
GACCTCCTCAGAGCCGCGGGGAGGGGCAGGGTGTTCTTCAGGGTCTCCCTCAAGGCCGCGAGCCCCGAGACCTTCGAGAGGGTGACCGGGGCGGCCTCCTGGGCCTTCGAGCTCCAGCTGCGCGCCCTCGAGAGGCTAGCCGGGGAGGGCCTGGTGCCCGGCAGGGACTACAGGCCAGCCCTCGTCCTCGGCTTCGACGACGAGAAGGCCGTCGCGGGGCTCCTCGAGAGACTCTACTCCATAGACCCCCGCCTCCCCGGGGAGCTGGAGCCGGAGGTGGTTACCCTCTACCCCCACGTGAGGGCCTCACTCAGGAGGAGGGGGGTCTGGCCGAGGTTATACCGGGAGCCGGGCTAGCCCCCCTGCGAGAGGCTCCCTCCATGGTTGAACGCTTTTAAGGGAGACACTTATTCCTAGTTGAGACTGACTATTGAGCGGGGTTGAGTGGAGCTTGAACCCCAGGGCTCCTAAGCTAATGGCAATAGCCGTATCCGTGCTCATAGCGATAATGGTTCTCCCACTGGTAGCGCCCGCTGCCTCGGCCAGCGCCTACACACTACCCGGAAAGCCCGGCGTGAGCCCCGAGGAGAAGATCGCCCCCGAGCTACTCAAGCCCGGAGCGTATAACACTATAGTGGGCGACCAGGAGCTCGACAAGCTAATAATAGAGGGGATAGCTCACAGCGGCCTCAAGTTCTACAGGGGCCCAGGCCACCTGGCGAGGGTGGCTATCTACTACAGGGGCGGCGACCAGGAGCTTAGGGTGATAGAGGAGAACGTCTACAGGGTCACCTCGGCATTAAAGACTGGCAGGCTGAGCGTGGCCTTCGCCCTGGCGACCCAGAAGCAGGTAGAGAAGCTCGCGACCCTACCCTTCGTCCTCAGGATAGAGCCCCAGAGGAGCCTCCTAGACGAGCTACAGCCCCGGAGCGCCCCGGAGGCCCTGGCCGCGCCCCACACGCCCACGCCCCTGGGCGGCACAGGCTCGGGCGACGGGTACCTGATCTACTCCGCCCCCAACCTGACAGGCGCGGCATACGTGTGGGAGCACTACAACATCAGCGGGCAAGGGGTCAAGATAGGCATAGTAGACACCGGCGTAGACCTGGGCTCCCCAGACCTGGGCTCCAGTAAGGTGGCGACCGACAACGGGCTACCCCTGACCTTCGATGCAGACGAGCTTGGCCTCACCCTCATGATACCCGTCCAGAAGATAAACGACACCTACATAAACGTAACCGGCTCCCCCGACTTCAACAATGAGATACCCGTATTCATCGATGGAGACATATACGTGACCGACCACGCCTTCGCGACTGCCCTCAACCTAATAAACGGTGAGGAGTACACCTACAACCTGGGCATACTGAATAAGGCGTACGAGATACCCTCGGGGATAAGCGGTAACATAACCTTCGGCCTAGTATTCCAGGTACTCGTCGTGTACTACACCGAGCAGGGCATACCCATGTACGGTATCCTAGAGTACACCGCCCCCGCCATCTTCGCTGACACCAACGGCGACGGGACCTTCGACACCGTCTACATCGACCTCTCCACGACCTACTACATGGTTATGGAGGCCCTCCACAACGTTACAAACGGCGCCATGCCCGAGGCTGATAGCAGCCTGCTGGACATGAGCTTCGCCGACGAGACCGGGCTCAGCTACAACGGGACCCTAACGGCGAGCAGGGACTTCACGGGCGACGGCGTGCCTGACTTCAGCCTCGGAGCCCTCGCCGGGGCGCTCTATGACTACTACGGCGTCTTCGGGCCGAGCAAGGAGTACGGGCTCGACTGGATGAGCGACTGGGAGCCCACGTCCTACGTGATACCCGGCCTCGACACCCAGCACGGCAGGTGGATAGACCTCCTCTACGACTTCTACGGCCACGGCACCGCCTGCGCCCACGTAGCCGCCGCCAGCGGCGAGACGAACAGGACAATCATAAGTACTGCCCCCGGCGTCAACTTCACAACCAAGATGCCCGGCATGGCACCCAACGCCACCGTGGGCGCTGCTGTAGCCCTCTGGAACGGCGATTTTATAACGGCGGAGCTATGGCTAGCAGGCTTCGACCAGGTGAACGCCGAGACCTACACATGGAACTACACGGGCAACCACAAGGTTGACATCATAAGCAACAGCTGGGGCTTTAGCACATTATTATATAACGGATTCGCTAGCGACGCCGACCCAAAGAGCCTCTGGGAGGACTTCATAAGCATAGTAAGCAACACAATCATAGTCCACGCAGCCGGCAACGGAGGCCCCGGCCTGGGTAGCGTCACCATACCCGGCGCCGCCGCCTTCGTGATAACCGTTGGCGCTGCTGTGGACTTCTACTACAGGCCAGTCTCCGGCATCGGGAACGCCACCTACCTACCCGGCACCTACGGCCCTGTGGTGAGCTGGAGCGACAGGGGCCCAACCGAGCTAGGCTACCCCAAGCCCGACGTGCTGGCCATAGGCAGCTTCGAGTGGGCCGGCTCTAGGGCAATCCAGGCACCCTACAATGGCACCTACGCCTACGAGCTCTTCGGCGGCACCAGCGAGGCTACCCCCATGACCGCTGGCGTCGTGGCCCTGATAGTGCAGGCGCTGAGGGAGAACAACATAACACCCACCCCACTCCTGGTGAAGGCCATACTGAAGAGCACCGCAACCAACATGGGCTTCGACGCCTATAGCCAGGGCAGCGGCTTCATCAACGCCACCAAGGCAATCGAGACAATAGAGGATGGCGGCTACATAGCCTACAGCTACGATAGCGCCCTCAACCTGCTCCAGTACATAGACGAGAGCATGGCAGCCATGCTAAACATGAACCTAAGCCAGGTCTGGAGCACCTTCGAGGACAAGGTTGCTGATACCGCCGTCTACCCCGGAGCCATGCTCCCAGGCCAGACAAGGAACGTGACCGTAGTGATACAGGCGCTCGGCGGCGCCTCCAACATATCGGCCAACGTGAGCGACTACACCCTAAGGCTGGCCGGCCAGCTCAGCCTGGGTGACGTGCTAAACGTAAGCGCTGCCAGGAACATAACAGCGGCGGCCAACGGGACCGTGCTTAGCGAGAACGCCTCGAGCCTATTCTACGTCGACTCGGAGGGCAACGTGTACCTCAACATCTCAGCCCTACCGCCGGGCTCGAGGATAGCTATACCCCTAACCTCCACAGCGGCGGATGAGGTGCTCAAGGGCAACCTGAGCGTGCTGGCCCTAGGCTTCCCTGCGAGCTACTACTTCGCGAGCCAGCCGGACGGCAGGCCAGACCCGACCCACAACAAGATAGACGCCATATGGGAGCTAGTGGTCTGGTTCGACCTCAACAATGACAGCGTGATAGACGCCTACAAGAACGGCACCAAGTACTACTACGAGACAAGCAGGCTCAACTACGACTACAGGATAGGCCCCGTCTACCACCTAGAGCTGGGAGACCCACAGATGGCCATACTAAGGGCCGCGGAGGCGGTGGCGAACTACACCAACATAAGCGTTAGCACCCTCCTAAGCGTCGCCCACCTGGCGGTCGAGCTGAGGATCTTCGGCAACCAGTGGTACAACACCAGCACGAGCCTCATGCCGCTCTACGGCTACCTGGCGATCTACAACGCCAGCGACTGCGGCATGGCCAGCGAGCCGAGCAGCGTGTCCTCTAACACCACAGAGGCCACATTCGACGTGACCATAAGCGTGCCCTCCAATGCAGAGCCCGGCATCTACGAGGGCTACGTGGTAATCAACAGCTCATACGGCGTCA
>JALWEW010000055.1 GCA_027039295.1 Acidilobaceae archaeon | reverse complement strand
GGCCACGCTCCTCTTGATGGCCTCTGGCAGCTCCTGGGGTTTGAGCGGTATGAAGTGCGCGTCCACGGGTTTGTTCCAGAGCTTGTAGAGTATTGATAGTCTCCTAGTGTAGTCCTCGGGCCAGTCCGGGGATATCACTAGGAGGTCTAGGTCGCTCTCCCTGCTCCAGCTCCCCCGGGCTATGCTGCCGAAGAGCCTCACCTCGGTGACCCTTATCCCCCGGGCCTCCAGCTCCCCGGCGAGTTCTCGGGCCCACCTAGAGGCTCGGTCCAGCAGCTCCCTCCAGAGCCTCTCTCGCTCTCTCCACAATTCTCCTGGCGATAGCCACCGCCCTCTCCGCCGTCCTCCTGCTGATCGCCTCATCCGGCAGGCCCTCCACCACGTCTGGGTACCTGGGGAGGTAATAGTACTGTGTGAGCTCGTATGCGTCTTCAAGCTCCTCCTCCGAGAGGCCGAGGTCCATGCCCAGCTCCTCGACGAGCCTCCTAATGCTATGGGTCTTAGGGAAGCCCCCCTTGAAGGCTAGGAGGAGGGCTTTCAGCGCCTTCTCAGCCGCCTGCTGGGCCCAGAATACAGCAGCCGCCCTATCATCATAGGAGAGGCTCCTCCTAGCCCTCTCCAGATCCCTCTCAGCAACCCTCAGCCACCAGAGAGCCTGCTCCCTGAGCATCCACCGACGCCGTACTGAGCAGCTTAATGCCGGGATTTAACCCGGGGCCACCCCCGGCCTCTGGCGATGAGCCCTAAGCCCTCGCTGGAACTAGAACCCACTAGAGCACGCTGGGATGGGGGGTTCACGGCTTTTGGACTAATGGTGTCGTGATGCGTGTATTATTTATTTCTTATTCTTAAATAATAAGGAACATTATGTTATAGTCATGCATGCGAGGTTTAGGTTTTCCCCGTTAATCGCATGGTCTCGAGAACCCCTTCTAGGGGTAATAGAATTGGGAGGTATTGGAACTTTATGGCCTTGGCATAGTATTGGGAGAGCCCCGCTCCTCTGGTATGTCTCACTATGTCTCGGGCTATGGATATTATTAGTTCAGCCTGCCTTATGTTTGCCTCCACGGTCTTGGCGTCGAAGGTGGGGTCATAGAAGTTGCCATGCAGGCTTTCGGCGTTCCCGTAGGAACTCCTGAAGGCATTGGCCCTCTCCCTGCCCCAGGTTCTCTCTATATAATCCGCTATCTTCCTCACTAGGTAACCCGTGGCTTTGTGGCTCTTCGCCGCCACGCCCCAGAGGGCGGCGGCAGCAGCGTTAATAGCGTCTATCACGGCCCGCCAGGCCTCTTCGCCAGCCTCATCCGCTGCTCCCTTGCCCAGTAGGAGCTTGGCCTTCCTTATCCTGGCCTCCGCCCTCACTAGGAGGCTCTCGGGGCTCTCCTCAGCCCTAACGATTCCCGGTATGGGGGCCAGCCTCTCCCGGCGCCTGCTAGGTTCCGGGGCTGGGTGCGCCATGACTATGAATGTGGAGATTAGCACGCGGAGAAGATCTGTGCTACAGAGCGCCCCCACCCTGGGAATCCCCCTCACCCCACCTTGGAGGGCCCTCAGGAGTGTCTCGGCACTACTCATTGGGCCCCACCGAGGCTCCCGCCGCTCTGGAGGGCCCGAGAGAGTTTCGCCCTCGCGTCCTCTAGGGTCTTAATGATATGCTTGAACTCCTCCTCATCGAGGAGCCTCTCCGCATCGCCCGCGAGGACGCTGACTACCTCCTCGAGAGCCAGCCTGGCGTCGAGCAGCGCAGACCTAACCTCATCAGGGGCTTCATTTATGATCTCGCGTAGCTTCCTCACATCCCTTACAGCCTCTAGAGTTTCCTGATCATACTTGGTCAGCAGCCCCCTCCAGGTCTTTAGGGACTCAGCGAGGGCCTCGAATAGGTCGGCCATGAAGCGGGTTACGGTTCTCCACTCCTCCTTCTTTGCACTAGCCTCCCCCATTCATTGCACACCTCCGTATTGCCCCCTGCTCCCCCTACGTGTCAGAGTGAACGGTGACACCCCTAACCGGAACATAATTATCTCTATCGAACACTAAAACTGTTCACCTCGCCAGGAGCATCGTGGTTCATAGCTTCCGGGCGCCCTCAGCTAAGGCAGTCGGCAGTCAAACGGCTCTTGCCTAGGGCCCGCGCGGCATCCTAGAGAGACCGCTTCGGAGGCCCCGACTCTGGTGTTGTTCACGGCTACTGCTCTCCGCCGGGGGAACCGTTTATCGGAGGTTGCCTGC
This sequence comes from Acidilobaceae archaeon, assembly GCA_027039295.1. Classification (GTDB taxonomy): domain Archaea; phylum Thermoproteota; class Thermoprotei_A; order Sulfolobales; family Acidilobaceae; genus Calypsonella. The sequence goes on along the minus strand of JALWEW010000055.1, from coordinate 1,723 downwards.
CTGGATGCTGGGTGCTCGCTTGAGGGCTCTGGGGGCCCTCGCCATCGCGGCCCTTGCAGGTCTTGCTCTGGTTCAGCCCCTCGGAGCGAGGGCGGCTGGCGGGTCGTGGGGGGCCCTCGTGCTGGATGCCTCGCCCCACCTCTGGTATAGGATGGCCCGGGTGCTTGTTGAGAGGCTCTACGACCCGGAGCTCGGCCTCTTCAGGGAGACCTGGGGGACCCCGGAGGGTAGGTGCTGGTACTGGAACACCGAGCAGGGGGAAGCGGTGCAGGCGCTCGCCTACCTAGGCGACTCAGGCCTGCTTGCCGCGATGCTCGACGGCTACAGGAGGTACCTCACCTACAGCAACGGGAGCATCGTCTACCCGTTCTCGAGGTACACGCCCTGCAGGCTGGTGAGAATCCTGAGCGCTGACCCCACGGGCTTCAGCGTTGGGAACCTCATAGTCAACCTGGGCGGCGACCTCGCGGGGGCCCGCCGCGACGGGTACTCCAGGCTCATCGCCCTGGGCCTCGACGCCTACAAGGCCCCCGGGGGCCCAGCGTGGCCCACCATATGGTTCACGGCCGCCTCCCGCGGGGACGAGGTCTGGTACAGGGCCCCAGGCAACAGGGGCTACTACAGGGGCATCTGGGACACGAGCGATGGGAGCCTCGGGGCTGGGAGGATAGTGGGGTACTCGATAACCTACAACTCGACATACGCCAACGCTACTAGGGTGATGAGTGATGGGAGGCTGGTGTATGAGCAGCAGTTCATAGTCGGGGCCGGGAAGCCCTACGTCAAGGTCCTCTTGGTCGTCAGGAACAACTCCACCGAGACCCTCTCCGGCGTCAGGGTGACCCTGGCCTTCGACGAGCTGGACAGGCTCCTATACCAGGCGGCGTACGCGCCAGGTCTCGGGGTGTTCAACGCCTCCGAGGGCGGCACCACCATCTGCGGGGGCGAGAGGGAGTACACCATAGCGGACTCGAGGCAGGGCAAGTGGAGGCCCCTGGGCGGGTGGTGGGTCACCATACTCTACACCAACAGGCCCCTAGGCATGAACAGGGCGCTCGCGGTAATGATCAACTCCAGCTACCCCCTAAGGGTCTGGGGCTACGGCAACCTGCAGGCCCCCCAGGCGGGCCTCAGGGGCAACCCGGAGTACACGAGCTGGTACCTCAGGTGGGTGAAGTTCGAGGTGGACCTCGGCAGCCTAGCACCCGGCGAGGCCAGGGTCGTAGAGGCCAGGCTGGTGCCCATGGCGAGCTACGCCCCCGGCCTCGAGGGGCTCTACACCCAGATGCTGGCCCACCTCGACAGGCTAGACGGCCGCGACCTCAGCTTCGCACTCAACACCGGCACGGGTGCATTCGAGGGCCTCGCCCTAGCCGGGATCCTCCTAGACACCCAGGGGAAGCCGGGCCTGGCCCTCGCGGAGGAGGTCATTGAGAGCGTGGGCAGTGTCATGAGGGGGTGGCACTGGAGGGTCTCCACGAGGGTCCTAGCCAACTACATACTAGCCCTGCTAAACCTCTACAACTACACCCACAGGAGGGCCTACCTGGGGGAGGCGGAGGAGGCCGCGGAGACCCTGCTAGCCTCGCAGGTGAGGAGCCCCGGGGACCCGAGGAACGGGGGCTTCCTCGACGCGCCCCCACCCTACGGGGCCGCGGCCTACCTGGACGTCAGCGCCGAGGCAGCCCGCGTCCTCCTAGCACTCTACAATGCAACCCACAAC
>JALWEW010000054.1 GCA_027039295.1 Acidilobaceae archaeon | reverse complement strand
CAACAGGGGCCCAGGGGCCGCTATAGCCACGGCGACCAGTGGGCTGGTGAGTGCAAGGCCCAGGCGGGCGGCCTCCGCGAAGGGATCCCAGCCCCTCCTCGTGGCTATGGGTAAGGCGGCGTTCAGCATCGAGCCCGGTATCGCGGTGAGGACTAGGGCGACCATCATGGCTATGTATAGGACCCCCGTCGAGAAGGCCTCCCCAGAGAGGAGGGCGTAGGCGTAGATGCTGAGCATCGTCAGCAGCTGGCTGGAGAGTATGTAGGGAGTAGTTACTGGCCGTGAGGCCCAGTATCGAGCGGAGCACCCCGCCACCCCCGCCTCCCCGGAGGCTGGGGCCGCGGAGCCTCGGGGCCAGGAGAGCGAGGCCAACCCCCAGAACTGCCAGGGGAGCCGCCAGGTAGCCGGCGAGGGCCGAGGCGAGCCCGTAGCCCGCGAGCGCCAGCCCAGCCCCTACGGCCAGCTTCGCCAGGGCACCCCCGAGGCTCGAGACGAAGTAGCCCCTGAACTCCTCGAGCCCCAAGAGGGAGGCTAGAGCCGCCCCGGAGGCTACGCTCGTGAAGGCCAGCAGGGAGGCGTAGCCCCTCGGGCCCCCCTGGGAGAGCCTCGAGGCCAGCAGCCACGCCAGGCCAGCAGCCAGGGAGCCCAGGAGGACCCCGGCCGCCAGGCTCGCCGGGAGGGCCCTGGGACCCCTCGCCGCCACCTCCCGTGCTACAGCGAGCACCAGGCCCGCGGAGGCGAGGGTCACAGCCACCCCGGAGGCACTCACAATCGAGCCGGCCACGCCTACCGTGCCCACCCCGGCGAGGCCAGCCACCACTAGCCAGAACAGGAAGCCCGCAAGGCTCATAGCTAGCATCGAGAGGAAGAGCCACGTCCCACCGGCAACGGCCTCCTCGACGTCCTCGCCCAGAGCCCCCCTAGCCAAACCACCACAGCTCCGGGGCCCAACACTCTAAGGGCCACCAGTAGGAGGCTGGGGGTATTAGACCGTTAGCCACAACCACGCCCCAAGGCCTCCCGGGGGAGAGCGCATCGCACCTTAGGGCTCCCGGCTGGAAGCGGCCCCCGGGCCCTCCAGGCCCAGACCCGCTAGCTCCACACATCACGCTCGTATACCCGTAAATTAATTGGTAACTGCTTTCCGTGTTCCAGGGAGTCGGGGTGGCCTCCGGGGAGGGCTACTCGACCATTAGGGTTAGGCGGGGAGGACCGCGACAGGCTGGAGAGGCTGGCCAAGCGCTTGGGGTATAAGAGCCTCGGGGAGGCATTCAAGAGGGTCCTAGACCTAGCCGAGGAGAGCCTTGATAGGACCAGCTTCGACGCCAGCATAGTCTTCGGGAGCCTCCGCCACGCGAGGAACGTTGGCCCCACGGACGCCGGGGAGGTAGACGAGTACCTGTACCGCGGTGAGGGGCTTGGCGGTGATAGTTGACACTGGGGTCTTCTTCACCTTCTACAACCTCGGGGACGCGCACTACCTTGACTCCCTGGGCCTGGTAGCTCACTTGGCCGAAGGTAGGTGGGGGAGGCCCCTCGTGACGAACCACATCCTCGACGAAAGCCTGACCATACTAAAGTACAAGGTCTCACCCGAGGCTTCAAGAGCCTTCCTGGAGGCCTTCGTGGAGAGCGGCTTCATAGAGGTTATACACGCCAGCATGGAGATCGAGAGGGCGCCCTAGAACTCTTCAAGGCCCATATAGCGCGGAAGGGCCTGAGCTACACCGACGCGGTCACAGCAGTAACCGCAAGAGAGTACGGCGTGAGAACCGTCCTAAGCTTCGACAAGAGATCCCTCCAGGGTCTAGTAGATGAGATCGTGGGGCCAGGCTACTGGGCAAGCCTCACGCCCGAGGAGCAGGCCAGGATCCTAAGGCTCGCCCGCAAAGCCAGCAGCTCGTAACTGCCTACATCCACATAGCCCCAGGGGTTGTCGCCCAAGCGCTTGGGATCAAGCGCCTCGAGGCGCTGGCCCTGCCCTGCCACTCTGGGCTCAGGGCTCTATGACCTCGCCCCGCGTCTCAATACCGAGTCTCTCCGCTAACTCCCGGGCCCTCCTCCTTATGGCTAATGCCACCAGGAGTAGCTTGGGCTTCACGCCCGTGGCCTTCTCGTAGAGGATGCCTATCTTGTGGAGCTCAGCTACATCCGCGCGGTCGGCCAAGAGCTTGTGCTTGACGATCACGTGTTCATTGTTCCTGACTAGGATCATGGCCTCCACCGTGGAGGGGTTGCCGTAGACTAGGCCCTCCCTATCGTGGTACACCCACTCGGACACCCTGTACACCTTTAGGAGGTCGTCGAGTAGACATCGCATTGTCTCCCTGGGGGATCCTCCCGCAGAGGCGCCATCTCTCGCCCCGATAGCGTGGATTGTCGAGGCCATCTCCTCGATTGCCCTTGTGTGCCTGGAGACCTGCTCTTGGAGGCTTTTGACCTGCTCCTGGAGGGTCCTAACCTGCTCTTGGAGAGCGAGGAGGGCCCTCTCAACCGAGTCTAGCCTCCTCAGGATCTCATCCAGGCCTAGGAGCCCAGCGACAGCATAGCGGAACTCCTCGTCCTCCCTCAAGAGCCTAAGAAGCTCCTCCCACCGCCCCCTAGTGGCACCAGCCAAGCCCCGGAGCCCCGAGGGGACATCCAGGGCGGGAGGCCCTAATCAATGCCGTCGAGCACCCTAAGTAGGACAGCCACGCGCCCCCAGGGTGGGGGCCTCCCCGCTCCCTAGCCCCTGCTGAGGGGCCGCTCACCCAGCTCCCTCCTCGAGGTGCTACAGCTCCTCCTCGGATAGGAACTTCACGCCCAGCGCTCTGAGGCTCTCCAATACGGGTTCCATCTCCCTCTCCAGCCTCCTGAAGAGTGGTGTACCACCTACCGCCTCGGCTGTTGCTATGACGTAGCAGTCCGGGAGCGCTATGCCTAGCTCCTTCTTGAGCTCCCCCGCCCTCAACGCTATGTCCTCATCTATATCGATTACCCGCGCCCTGCCCTTAACCCACTCGACGAAGTCCAAGGCCCTCCCATTAGGATCCGCTATACCAGCGGCTTGGTAGACCCTCGAGGCTACATAGAGCGTCTCGCTCAGGGTTACCGTGTTTACGTACAGCTTCAAGCGGCCGGTGGCCGCTTCCTCTAGCAGCCTGGCGGCCTTGGCCCTGTAGGGGCTTCTAGCGTTGATGTAGTCTATGAGCACGCTAGTGTCTATCACTAGCCTCCTCACCGGAGACCATCCCCGAGTACCTGCGCTTCTCGAGCTCGTACTCCTCCCGGAGGATCCCCTCGACGAGGCTCGGATCCACGTCGACTACCACGGGTTTTAGGGGTCTTAGGACGGCCTCGCCACCGCGGACCTCGGCCACAATCTCATCGCCCTCCCCGACGCCCAGCGCCTCCCGCAGCCTCTTAGGCAGGACCACTATACCCTTCCTGCCTACCTTCAAGACCACCCTCACGCAGGCCACCTCCCTACCGAGTCTAACCTACATATAATAGGTTTAACCATGCTGGGAGTTTTAACCAATGCTCTCTAGTTTAACCTATGGGGGTAGGCGACCTGCCGCTGGATGCCCTGGCCGGCTCGAGGCTTATAGCTCCCTCTATTGAGCACTGGCTAGTGGTGCTTGGGTGTGAGTAGGGCCCGCGAGCTGCTGCTGGTCACGAGGCCCTGGAGCTTCACGTTCACGGTGCTGGTCGTCCTGATCTCCTCGCTGCTACCCCTAGCCCTTGGCTACGGTGTCTCCTGGGGCCTGGCGGGCCTGGCCCTGCTCGGCTCTGTGCTGCTGCACGCAATGGTTAACGTGTTGAACGACTACTTCGACTACAGGCTGGGCCTGGACAGGCCCGGCGTCGGCACCGTGGAGTACAGGCCCCACCCCATAGTCCACGGGATCCTATCGCCCCGCGGCACCCTAGCCTACGGCCTGGCAGCGGGCCTCGCAGGCCTCTCCCTCGCCGGCCTCGCAGTCGCTCTGGGCAGGCCCCTAGCCGTGCCCCTGGGGCTCCTCGGTGCTCTGCTGGCCTACGCCTACTCCGGGGCCCCCTTCTACATGAAGTATAGGGG
>JALWEW010000053.1 GCA_027039295.1 Acidilobaceae archaeon | reverse complement strand
GAACCGTGGCGGGCACGTTGCTCACCGCCTGGCTGAGCCCGGCCGCTAGGAGCATCGCCTCCATGGGGGTCGCGGGGACGGGTATGTGGCTGGCGGCTAGCCTCGACGCCTCGCCGAACTCTATGAAGAGCAGGGCGAACACTGCTAGGAGCGGGGCGTCAACGGCCCCTAGGGCCCGGGGCCTGGCGACCCCTACAAGGGCGACCGCTAGCAGGAGGGCCTCGTACTGCATGCCCAGGCTACCCAGGACGGCGACGCCTAGTATGGCTGCGAGGGAAGCCGCTGCCAGGGGCTTGTCGAGCCTCACCGGGGGAGGAGAGGGGGCCCGCGCCGGGGGCCCCCTGAGGAGGGCTGTATACACTACCAGGAGCCCGAGGCCCGCCAGGGTGTAGGGAGCCATGCCAGCGGCGAACTCGGCGGCGCTGAGCCGGTAGTGCTGCCAGATGTAGATGTTCTGGGGGTTGCCGATGGGTGACGCCATGGATAGGGTGTTAACGCTGAGGGCTACAAGCACGTAAAGCCCGGTAAGGGGGGCGCCCAGGATCCTCTCAAGCGACGTCACTAGGGGGAGGTAGACGAAGAGGGCGGCATCATTAGTCATGAAGGCAGCCGAGGCGCCTGCCGCCAGGACTATGGAGGAGTATAGCAGGCCAGGCCTGCCCCGGAGCCTGGCGAGGAGCCTCGAGGCAGCCCTAGCAGGGAGGCCGGACAGCTCGAGGCCCCTCGAAGCTACAAGGAGGGCCACGAGGGCGGCGTAGACCCGCGGCTCGAGGAGCCTCAGGCTCCTGCGGGGGAGACTGGGATCCAGGGGTATCATTACTATGTACGCTACAAGCAGCGCCGTGAGGAGCCTCTCCCTGGCGGCGTAGGTCCTGAGCCTAGCTGCGAGCCTAGCCAACGAGTCTCCGGACCTCCTCCGTTAACCCGTAATCCGGCACTATCTCCCCGCCGTCCTCGCTTACCTTGATGTGGGCTATGATGAAGCTCCTCCAAGCCACGGGCACTGCCCAGGCGGCCTCGGGCCCCCTGTACTCGGCGGCCTCGAGCACCCTAAGCTCGCCTAGGATGGCCTCAGCCTCCCTCGCTATGGAGGAGGGATCCATGTCTCCCAGCATGGCGTGGACCGGCCTCCCCTTGGGGGAGGGCGAGTGGCTGGCTGGGTCGTAGTGGATCCTGTCCAGGGCGAAGCCCTGGTACATGAGTGGCACATCCACATGAATATCGCCTGCTGGCCCCCTGCGGATTATAGGCGGTCCCGCCACCACGTATGGGAGGGCCCTCCTAGCCGTCTCGATGGCCCTCGAAGCAGCCGCCAGCAACCCCTCGCCGGGCTGGGCGGCCGGGGCACCCCTCACGGGCGGCGGTCCCTCATGGCTCTGGGGCATCGCAGCTGCACCCAGCTAGGACTCTGGAACCCCAGGGTTAAGGGGCTGGGAGGTGGAGACCCGTGCTAGCCTCACTATCCAGGGTAGCCTCTTGTAGTCGCCGACTAGCATTAGCGCGGTCAGCACTGCCAGAGCGTAGAGGGTCCTGCCGTGGAGCCCCGATAGGAGGAGCGCGGCCACGCCATACCTACCCGCTAGGTCTAGGACGGCGTAGCCCCACGCAGCGTACCATAGCGGCCAGACGGGCCATCCGCTCGGCGGCTCAGAAGGCTTGGGTGACGCAAGGATCCGCGCCTCAGCGGCGGCTATGGGTAGTGGTAGGAGCACTAGGAGGCCCCAGGCGCTGGAGGTGTAGTAGGCCGCGCCCACGGCTAGCGAGGCTATGCTGGCCAGGGCTAGGGCCGAGGCTAGGATCCTCGCGCGGCGCCTGCCGAGGCGTATGGGGAGTGTTCTAACCCCCTTGGCCGAGTCGTGGTCGTACTTGTCGAGGTGCTTACCCACTAGTACTAGGCTAACGGCGGCGGCGTATGGCAGGTAGACGGCGGCCTGCCTGAGGTCGTAGCGGCCGGTGAGGGCCAGGTAGGTGCCCCCCGCTATTATGGGGCCCCACACTATCGCCACGAGGGCCTCGCCTAGCCCCAGCCTCTTGGCGTCAACGGGGAAGCCGGCGTAGAGCGCCATCACGAGGGCCCCGGCTAGGGCTAGCAGCGGCACCAGCGGGCTAACGCGCACGCCGAGATAGAGGGCCATGGCTAGGTCGCCGGCCAGTATGAGCGCCACCGCGGCCTTGACCTCGTGGGGAGAGGCGATGCCATCGATTATGGGGTGGGGCCCATATAGGCTCCTGAAATAGCCTGGCTCATCTATGCCCCTACCAGCGTCTGTCAGGTCGTTGAGGAGGTTATCGGCTAGGTGGGCGAGCGCGAAGCCGGCGAGCACTGCCAGGAAGAGGGGCCAGCTGAAGCGCCCGTCGAGCCAGGCCATGAGTCCCCCGAGTGCGACGGCGTAGGCTGTCATGGAGAGCACGCAGAGCCTGGAGGCGGCCAGTATCCTCAGGGGCCTCGGCAGCCCCGCGAGGCCCTCGGAGACCCTGCAGTAGAGCAGGGACTCGCCCAGGGCCCTAATCGCGTCCAAGGCGCCCAGCCGGGCTCCCGGGGGAGTCGGTGGGAGAATTAACCACTAGGGAGGGGTGTGAAGGAGGGCTAGCCCCCGCTTATGTGTGGAAGCACGGAGATGGTGTCGCCATCCTCGAGTCTGTCGAGGGGCTTGGCCGGCCTCCCATTCCTGAGCACTACCACGTCATCGAAGGACACGTCGGGCGGCAGCCTCACGACATCCATCACACGCGCCCCCTCAGGGGCCTCTACCTCTAGCTCGCGCCCGAAGTACTCGGTCAAGTAGCCGAAGTACTTCACCTTAACCCTCAAGGCATCTCCCACGCCGTGCCTCCCGGGGAGAGTATTAAGGCCGCGCAAATACCCGGGCCACTCCCCGAAGGCCTCGGGAAGGGGCTTCGGGACGGCTCTCACAGCGATGCTATTGTCAAAGCGTTTAACCCGCTAAGCCGACACTATTACTGGGTCTGAGAGCCTTGTCCGAGATCGAGGACCTAGCGGCCTACTTTAGGAAGGAGGCCGAGCGTGAGAGGGAGTACGCCAGGCTCCTCGAGGGTACGGCCTCCAAGTCGCATAATCTAATGCTCAAGGCCCTAATGAAGGCTGTATCCCTTGACTCGATGAAGCATGCGAGCCTCTATGAGGCCCTAGCCGACCTAGTGGAGAACCCGAGGCTAGTCACGGAGGAGGAGAGCGAGGAGGTTGCTAGGGAGGTCGAGAGGCACATAAGGGAGGAGGCCGAGGCTGTCGAGGAACTCGAGAGGCTCCTCGAGGACGAGAGGATAAAATCCAACCCGGCGGCGAAGTTCATAGTGGAGCTCATGCTGAGGGACGAGCGCTTCCATCACGCCCTCCTGAAGAGGCTGGAGGAGGCCGTCCTCAAGCCCCTCCTATTCAAGGAGGAGGACTACTGGGAGATGGTCTGGAGAGACGCTGTTTGGCACGGGACCCCAGGCGGCTGACCCGGCTACCGCACCACCCACTAACCCCAACGCCGGCTCGGTATCCTCCTACCTTGATCCCTCTTAGGGCATCCCGCGCCCCCTTCTCTGGGGAGGGCTAGCCGGAGTTGGCCGGCGATAAGAGCAGGCTTGTAGTGCTAGTCAGGATCTATCACGAGAGAAGCCTGACCCCGAGGCTCCACGCCAGACTCCTCCAGAGGCTCTCCACGACGCTCCTGGGGGCTCCCCTGGTCGTGAGGGTCTCCTCTAGGTGGGTTGAGATGACTGTATTCGCTAACCCCAGCGGCGGTGCCCTATCTAGGCTCGCTGGGATCCTAGGGGCCCACAGCCTCGAGGTTGGCGTCCCCAGGGGGCCAGACGCCTGTGGCCCCGAGTGCCTCAGCCGCTACAGGCGCCTCCTCGGGGAGAACAGGTTCTGGGAGGCCCACGAGGTAGGGGAGGCGATCTGGGCCTCCACCGGGAGGGCCGGGCAGGCCCTCGCCGCACTCGCTGGGACATATGCTAAAGCCCAGGAGGGCATGGCTCACGCGGCCCGCGGGATCCTATGCAAGGCGCTGGCCATGATCCGGGAGACCGGGCTCAGCGATGCATTGGATGCCCTCTGCCTCAGAGCCGAGATGGCTAGTGTCTACAGCGAGGGGTGGGGAGACCCCGGAGCCTGCATAGAGTGGAGGCGCCTGGAGCGCCTTCTCAGCGGGGAGGCCAGGAGCCCCAGGATAAGGGCCTAGCCCCTTTATCCGGGTGGCCTTACAAAGTCCAAGCGTCCCCGCATGTCCTTATAGGCCTGAGCCCGCAGCCGCCATGCCGGAGGCACGGCCCCCATCATTTAGTCCTCTAGGAGCCAGCCCGCACTGCTCTGGGTGCGTGCGAGTTGTCGTTTGACTTCAAGGCTCTGGCCGAGCTGTTCGCCGCTAGGTCGGAGTGGATAGGGGATGGCAGGACCAGGACGAGGATACACGATGCCGTGCTGGAGGTCGATAACCCGCTGAGCGTCCCGCCGCTCGACCCGCCGCCGGGCGTGACGTGGCCGGAGCAGCTCTTCCCGGCGGCGCTAGCTGCCTGCTTCATAACCACGATGACCACGATAAACGAGAAGATGAGGTTGAACATCAAGTCCCTCGCGGTGACTGTGAAGCCCGTGCTGGCTGTGGACGAGGACGGCGGCTTCAAGTTCGATAAGATGCTTGTAACCATCGAGCTAACCGTGGCCCCCGGTGAGAGGAGGAGGGCCGAGAGGCTGGCGGAGCTGACGCACAAGTACTGCCTGATAAGCAAGGCCATAAAAGGCAACGTAGAGGAGGTAGTAGAGACCGTCATAAGGGAAGCCTAGGCATCCCATACTATGGGCACCGTTATATGGTGGCAGCGCCGCCTGCCCCACGGTGCCAGTGTTGGAGCCCAGGCCCGTCGAACCCAGCGATGTCCTAGAGCTACCCCTGGTCTCTAGCCCGGCTGCCGGCGATGGGGTTGCCTACGTCGTATCCAAGCCTGACGGGAAGGGTGAGCGGCTCGAGTCCAGCATCTGGCTATGGAGCCGCGGGGCGCCGAGGCCGCTAACCTCAGGGCCGGGTGACGCATGCCCAGCGTGGGGGCCCCAGGGGCTGCTCGCCTTCACAAGACGGCAGGGTCGCGGCGAGGCGGCGATAGCAGTCCTCGCCCCAGGCCTCGGGGAGCCCCGTGTGGTCGCCCGCTCCCGCTTCGGCTTCAGGTCGCTCAGGTGGGGCGGCAGGAGGATCTTCGCGCTCAGCCGGGCCCCGCTAGGCGGGGGCGAGTGGAGGGACTACGAGGACCGGGATGCCCTGGTGGTTGAGAGGCTCCCAGTCTGGTTCAACGGTGAGGGCTTTGTCTTCGATAGGAGAGTGGGCATCGTAGCCGTGGACCCCGACGCCCAGAGCCTGGAGTGGGTCGTGCACGGCCCCTTCGATGTCGCCGCTTACGCTGTCTCCAGGGACGGTGGGCTCCTAGCCTATGCCGTTGCAACCAACGAGCTGAGGCCGTATCTGCACGAGGTTAGGGTGAGGGACCTCAGGAGCGGCGAGGAGTGGACCCGCGCCACGGGGTTCACAGTGGCTGAGCTGGAGTTCAGCCCCGACTCCGGGAGGCTGGCGATAAAGGCTCGGGACCCCACTAGGAGGGGCTTCGCCGGCCACTTCAACGTCTACACAATACCCGTAGGGGGAGGCGAGCTAGAGTGCCTCTCCTGCGACCTAGGCCTGAACACCCTCAACACCGCCAACAGCGACTCCCGGGGGCCCTCCTGCACGCCAAGCCTCCAGTGGGCCCCCACAGGCCTCTACACGCTCGTTAGCGACGCCGGGAGGGTGCGCCTCTACAGGCTAGAGTCCAAGGGGCCGGAGCCCATCATAGCCCCCGGGTGCGGTGTTGTAGATGAGTTCAGCGTCTCGGGGACGGGGGAGATCTACTACACCATGATGACCCCCACCCAGCCCAAGGAGCTATACCGCCACACGCCCAGCGGCTCCGAGAGGCTCACGAGGCACACCGAGGCGTGGCGGGCCGGGAGGATCCTAGCCGAGCCGAGGCACCATAGGATCAAGGCTGGCGACGGGGCCGAGCTGGACTTCTGGGTTCTACCCCCGGCCAGGCCCCCACGAGGCGGCAGGGCCCCCTGGGTGCTCTACATACACGGCGGCCCGAAGACCATGTATGGCTGCGGCTTCATGCTGGAGTTCCACGCGCTCAGCGGCGCGGGCCTCGCGGTGGTATACGGGAACCCCAGGGGGAGCGATGGGTACAGCGAGGAGTTCGCAGACATAAGGGGGCGTTATGGGGAGAGGGACTACGAGGACCTAATGGAGATAGCCAGCGCGGCCCCGCGCCTCGAGCCCTCGCTAGACCCCGAGCGGGCCGGGGTCGCCGGGGGGAGCTACGGGGGCTACATGACGGCCTGGATAATAACTAGGACCACCAGGTTCAAGGCCGCAGCCCCCCAGAGGCTATGCAGCAACTGGATAAGCATGCACGGGACAAGCGACATAGGCTGGTACTTCACCGAGGACCAGATAGCCCCCAGGCCCCCATGGGAGGACCCAGAGGCCTACTGGCGCAAGAGCCCCCTGAGCGGCGCCGCTAGGGTGCAGACGCCGACCCTGATAATCCACAGCCTCGAGGACTACAGGTGCCACGTGGAACAGGCCATCCAGCTATTCACCACCCTAAAGCAGAGGGGGGTCCCCACGAGGCTAGCCCTATTCCCCCGAGAGAACCACGACCTAAGCCGCACAGGCACTCCAAGGAGGAAGAAAGCGCGTATAACACTCATAAGGGACTGGATGCTGAAATGGCTCTCCTCCGGGAAGACTAGGAGCCTCTCGGGATAACACCTTCAGGGAACGCAAACTTTTCGATACACTAATCGCTTAAGCCTTTTACATTATCGCAAGGGACAATGATAGGGGATAGAGCACGTCATTACAGCCTCTAATGAAATGCCGGGGCGTGGCGGGTCCGCCGCGAGTTTGAACCCGGGACCACCGGCTCCGAAGACCTGCTAATATATGAACTAAGGTTGCATGAGTTCATGAGGGAGTGCAACATATACTCCAGCAGGATAAGCGCGTGGGAGGTTCACTCCCGATAGTAACGCATCACTCAAGGAGTAAAGGCTTAGAGCCTCCGCTAGCCGTATCGAGGAGGGGGAGGGGTCCTGTCCAAGGTCATCAGGGTCAGATACGAGAAGGGAGTGCTTAAGCCCCTGGAGCCTCTAGAGCTTCGAGAAGGCGAGGAAGTCAGGGTTCAAATATTACCGGAGGAGTTTCCAGAATTAGTAGATAAGGTAAGCGTAGAGGCTAGCGGGAACGTCGATAAGACTCTCAGGGAGGCCCGCGGGCGTTGGAAGAGGTGGTATTAAACTCAGATGTTACAATCGCAATCGAAAGCGTCTGAATCTAGGTCGCTGGCCATTCGAGGAGGTCCATAGGAGGGAGCCGGAAACGTATCATAAGGCGAGGGCTCTTGTAAAGATACTTAAAGCCTACAGCATAGGCCTCGAGACGCTGAGGCGCCTCCTGAGACTCCTTGAGACCGAACTGGGGGAGCGTGCTGGCCGCGGGCTGGGGGACGTGGGCAGCCACGCTATGGGGGCCTGGTACCCCACGCTGGGAGGTGGTGGATGCTAGCCTAGGAAGCTGTAGGAGCTGCGTAGGGTGGTGGGCTGGGAGCCGTGGCTGCACATGCTCGGTGTTGCAAGCTTTCATAACGTGGCGTTCCTATACTACGCTGGAGCCAACAGTATGTACTCTCAAAGAGATATTCATCGTAGCGGCGGCCGGAGGCTCTTCTATCATCCTCCGGACTCTAAGCCTCCCAACGCTTTCTGGAGATCTGCGCCTCACTCACGCGGCTTCGGGCGAGTGCCTCCCCATTGGTGTGCTGAGGGGAAACACTAGGCTCTTGGTGCCTTACAATCTAGCCATGACTCTTTCCAAAGCGTTCAGGGAGGCGGGGAGGGCACACGAGGAGGGCAGGCTCGGAGAGTTGCTCACGCTACGCACTAGGTCTAACCCGAGGCTTGCTAGGGCGCTGGGAGAGCTGCACATACCCTGCCGCTCCTCAGGAAATAGCTGGAGTGGCCTTACTTTAGATCGTCCCTGCGATCCATGGCCTAAGGGCAGGGTTAATTTAGTGCTACGACTCTAACTGTAAGCGAAGCGTAGGGTGATCCCTTGCCTCTGGACCCCGAGATCGCCATATACATTATCTCGGCTGCAGCTGCAGAGTGGAGTCTGCGGGTCTTTGTACCGTTAGTTGGCGGCCCGAGGGGCCCTATATCACCTGCATGGCCGGGCGATGAGGTGTTCTTCGTTGATGCTAGCGCTGCCACTGCTCGTACTGCTGGCGGGGAGGCAAGTCTAGTTAAGCTTGCAGTGCTCCACCGCCGCCCCCAAGCGGCTTGGGAAAGGCTCTACGCCCCCCTCGTGGGGGGCTCGGGGGCTCCGCCTGTGCTCTACGTCCCTGGTGGTGAGCGGATCCGCCAGGCTATAGTATATGTGGTCGAGCTGGCCAGTCTTCTAGCCCTAGCCAGGAGCCAGAGTCTCGCTGGAGAGCCTCTAGGACCCCAGAGGGTGCTTATACGTCATGGGCCTCTGGTTCAGCAGCTTGCCCATTACTATTCTACCGCCTACGACGTCGAGCAGGGCGTCGCGGAGGTTGCCCTACGCTACGCAGGTCTCGACACCTCCCTGGCCTCAAGGCTAGTACTGAGAAGCAGGCCCAGAGGGGCAAGCGACAGGGTCAACCTGGGCTTCCTAATGGGCCTCCTCCTAGATCAGATCAGGGAGGAGACCAAGAACAGCGGTGGGAGCCTACTTTTCGCGGGCGTTGTGGAGGACACCTCGAGAAGCAGAGTACTCGTAGCAGACCTCCTAGCCGAGGCAACTCTCGAGGCCGCCCAACGCTACCAGCCCTCCACTACCCGAGACATGGGTTCGGGCGTCTCGAGCCTCGTCAACGGGTGGGCCGCCAGCTACCGCCGGAGGCGCGGCCATAGCCTGAGTGAATGTCTCTGCGACCAGTCATCGTGGCCTTCGGCTGATCCAATGACCCTAGCTAGAGAGTTCATCTCGCCCCTTCAGTCCGAGCTGGTGAGCCGGTTCGACACCGGCATAATACAGGTTAGCACGCTCCCGCCAGCTAGCATGGCTGCCGCGGCCCTAGCCTCGAGCGGCGCCCTCCCGGATCTCACGGATAGCGAGCTGCTATACAACCTCGTCTACTTCGAGGACTGTCAAACTCTGGGAGGCCCACCATGCCTCTACACGGCGCCGCGCTCGAGAGCCGCTGTCGCTGAGTGGGCCAGGGTAAGCCTTGGTCAGAGGAAGAGAGAGCGCCTTCCTACAGGGGTGAACGAGGCAATGCTTGCAGATGCACCAAGAAGCGTTAAGTATAGCTACATGCTAGTAGAGAAGCCCCCGGACTGCCTGGAGCTCCTCCAGAAGGCCCAGAAACTCTCCGGGCTCAGCGCATGCGAGCTAGCCGGGCTCATTGACGTGCCTCCGGCTATCCGTGTAGAGTGGATGGAGCCCGCAGATCAGGCAATGCGCGACCGGTTGCTTGAGGCGCTCCGCCAGGCCGCTAGACTCGTGGTCTATGGTTACCCGCCCCAGCTACTAGTGGTTGACAGAGCATCGCGGGTCACACTCTCCGAGTACCTCAGCCTGGAGGTGCTCGTCCACGAACTCGCTAGGAGGAGGCAGCCCTACCGGGGCTTCCTGAGAGGCTGGGAGGCCCGGGACGCGCTTGTCTGGCCTGCGTGGTAGACCTCTAGGGCGATGAAGGAATAGAAATAATAGATCTCAAGGCACGAGTTAGTAGGCGACGGGGCGTCTGGGTGTTGAGTGTCCAGTCCTCCCAGCAGTCCCCAGGCTTCGTGGGCTATGTTGTGGAGGTCTCCTCCTACACGGAGCTGAGGGCCCACGTCTATCTGCAGGCTCCCCGCCTCCTTCGCTACGGGGCGATTGCACATGTGCAAGACCACGGCAGCAACCGCCAGTACCTAGCGCTGGTTGTTGACGTCTCGGAGAGGAACCCTGTCCCCCTGGTCAACCAGCAGGCCATGCAGGATTTATACGAGAGTCTCCTCCAGCAGGGCGCCACACTCCAGCAGATACACCAGGCGATTCAGCAGCTCCTAAGCCCGAGCCAGGGCCTTGTAAGGTGGACTAGCGTGAGAGAGCTCAGGCTGCGGGTGCTTGGCCAGGTGACATTCGGGAAGACTAGCAGCGGGCTCCAGCCTAGGCTCACACTCCCCGAGGAGCCGCCCAGGCCCCTCAGCACCGTGGAGGAACCCCCGCAGGGGCTTCTCCAGCAGCTCCTCTCCAGGGGTATCGGGCCTCGGGGGCTCGAGCTGGGCGAGCTAGCTTATAACCCCGGCGTAAACGTTGTGATAGACCCCCTAAGGCTCAACATGCACCTAGCAGTGCTCGGCCAGACGGGGAGCGGGAAGTCGGAGACGGTGAAGAGGCTAGCAGCAGAGTACGCCTGGAGAAAGGAGTACATCGCCAGGAGAGGCGGGGTAATAGTCTTCGACGTCTCCGGCGAGTACAGCGGCATAACCTACCAGCCACCCGGAGTGGTACCGCTACTCGACGCTGTGATGAACCCGGCCTCCTACACTCAGCTGCCAGCACAGTGGCTCAGGCATGCCCCCAAGACCATACTGATACCCTACGATCTGTCGTCAATCTCCCTCTATAGACAAGCAGAGTGGCGATACGCCTCTGAGATAGGCTTGGTGGTCGAGGATCTTAGACGCAGGTATGGCGGTTATGGTGTAGTCGGCCTCCTCTACGCTAGGCACGGCGTGTACAGGATAGACGGGCGTAACAGCATCGCCAGCATAAGTCGGGGTCAGGCGGCCGCGCTGCTGGCGAGCAACGCCCTACTGATCGTTGCGGCACCCCTACCTGACAGTCTGGGCGTCGGAGAGATGGTCGAGTTATCCCCTACAAAGTCGGAATACTACGAGGTCGCCGTTTCCGATATCACCGATCTACTGGGCGTCCTAGATATAGGCATCGTGGTCTCGGTTTCAGCATTGGCAGGGGTGGTATCAGTAGCATGGAGGCTCCAGAGGCAGTATGGCTCAAGAGCGGTGGATCAGGTGGCCACAAGCCTTGCCAATGCCGTAAAGGATATGATCAGCAACATCCTGAGAGGAGTCCCACCCGAGCAGGCTATACGCAGCAGAATCGGAGGTCTCCTCAGCGGTAGCTTCGTGAATGTGAGGGCCTGGCTAAACCTCCTAGCCCTTCCACTCATACAGGAGAGGCCGGATGCCAACCTCGATCTCGCTGGGGTTCAGGCCGCCCTCCAGCGAGCTTATCCGTTCCCAGGTCTCACGTGGATGGAATATCTGCCTCAATCCCTTAAGCACGCAGTGCAAGGATACCTCAGCTACGGCGGGGGTACGGCTGGGGCGGTTGCTAGGGGCATCAGAAGGGTCGAGCGGATGGTGTCGCCCTTCCTCGACGTCTCCCAGTACAGGATGCTTGCGGAGAGGCTAGTGAGCGGCTTCAGCGTTGTCCACTTGGCGCGCCCGAGTAGGGGTGAGGTGTCGCCGCACGTGGCTAGGCTGCTTGGGGAGCTGTTCTCGGTGGCTTCCGCCTCCTACGCTGGTGACCACCACACGCTGTTGGTCGTGGAGGAGGCCCACAACCTCGCCCCGGCGGACTCGGATACAGCCTCGAAGAGGGCGCTCCTCCGGATCGCCCGGGAGGGGAGGAAGTGGGGCCTCAGCCTAGTGCTTGTGAGTCAGAGGCCGGGCTTCATAGACCCGGGCATACTGAGCCAGGCCTCCAGCCTCGTGGCGCTCCGCATAACCAATCCCGACGACCTCTCAAGCCTCCGGAGAGGAGTGGAAAGCGCCACCCAGGAGGCGGTCGAGAGGCTCCCCGACCTAGACCCGGGCCAGGCAATAGTCTCGGGGCCCGCGGCACCGGAGAGGAGGATCCCCCTCCTCGTACACATCAACATGCTCAGGCCGCTCCAGGCCCGGGCCCCCTAGCGCTACGGGGGTGCGGTAGGTCGGCTTGAAACTCCTAAGCCTCGTAGGCACGAGCCCTGGCGTTCTCCACACAGTCCTCTGCCTGCTAGCCCGCGAGGGCCGGAGGCCAGCTAGGGTCGTGATAGTGGCCACGATACCCGAGGCCGCCGAGGAGGCAACCGCCATCGCCGCGGGCTGCCCATGCCCCTGGACCCGCAGGCCGCCCATAGATAGGGGCAGGATCGAGGTAGTCGTACTACCCTACAGCGATGTTGACAGCCCCGAGAAGGTCAGGGACTTCAGGAGAAGGATAGCTGCCCTCCTAGACCTAGACACGGTACTAGACGTAACGGGCGGCCGGAAAGCGATGGCCATAGCAGCAGCCATAGAAGCCACGAGGCAAGGAGTGCCAGTACTAGCAGCACAGCTAACCCGCTGGAGCGACTACCACTACCTATCCCGGAGCACCGACCCCTGCAAGAAGACAGCACCACAAAACGCCAAACTAATTCACTTCTTCTAGCACGAGAGGATAACGATACATCGGCAAATACCATCAACCACAACCTAATTTCCCCATGTTAGAAACAACGAGAAACAGGGCGGGCGCTTAACATAGCCAGTATAGACGAAGATGTTATCTCTACTATCTTACTCCACCCCCCTATTATAGATATTAATAGATATTACAGGAGAATTTAGAAATCGACACCGCGGCGTGGGGGCCGTGACGCCCCAGAACGCCAGTCGGCGCCGTGATAGTTAAGGTCTACTACAACAGTGATCAGGATATTGTGAAGATGGAGCTTCAAGTCTACAAGGCAAAGCCACGGCTCGGCATAACAACGCTCCATGAGTGGACTAGCAGCTACATCATCGACCTTTTCGTGGCTGCAGTCCTGATCATCCTCACACTGGTTACCAGGATGGGTGTCCGGGGGATTATCCCGGACAGCGCCTTCGACCCCTGCTTCATCGGGAAGCTCCTCGACGCCGTTAGGAGGGTGCGTGTAGCTGCTCGTTAG
>JALWEW010000052.1 GCA_027039295.1 Acidilobaceae archaeon | reverse complement strand
GCTCATACCCTCCTCACCCACAGTGGAGAGCCGGGTGAGGGCTAATAAGAGCGCTTCAATAGCCGGGGCCCCGGTGCTCGGGGTGGACGAGAGGTACGATGTAATAATAGTAGGCCTCGGCCCCGCCGGTGCCTCGCTGGCTTGGCTACTGAGGAACTCCGGCCTCAAAGTGCTCGGATTGGATATGGTCGGCTGGGACCGCCTATGGGGGAAGCCCTGTGGTAACGCTATAGGCCGCCACCACTTCACGGAGACGGGCCTGCCCGAGCCGCGTGGCGATGAGGTCAAGCAGCGGGTTGAGGGCATAGACATCATTAGTCCCAAGGAGGACGTGGTCCTGCGGGTCAAGGGCGAGGGATATATGATAGACCGCACCAGGCTCGGGCAACGCTACGTCAAGGAAGCCATGGACTCCGGCGTGGAGGTAAGGCTCGGCGTCCAAGCCCTAGCGCCGATTATAGAGGACGGTATGGTTACCGGTGTAATAGCGCGCAACCCCGACGACTCGAAAACGGAGCTGAGGGGCAATGTGGTAGTGGATGCAACAGGTAATAGTGGCGTCCTAAGGAGGAGGACCCCTCGCGAGTGGCCCGTCAACGAGCCCCTGAGGCCCACCGACGCCAACATCGCCTATAGGGAGATAGTAGAGCTCGACTATGAGATAGAGGAGCCCTCTTACATTAGAATCTATGTAAACCAGGAGATAGCTCCCGGAGGGTACTGGTGGTTCTTCCCGGAGGGGGCGAGGAGAGCCAACGTAGGCCTCGGGGTTCAAGGGGGCAGAGGTCACCCCAACCCAGCGGTGATATACCGGGAGAAGCTCCTCTCCAGGCCCGAGGTCAGGCCTGTCAGGGTGCTTGATGCCAGCGGCTCGCTAGTGCCGACGAGGAGGCCTGCTAACACGCTGGTGTGGAATGGATTCATAGGCATAGGCGACAACGCATATACGGTAAACCCCGTGCATGGAGGCGGCATGGGCTACGCTATGTATGCCGCCTACGTTGCATCTAAAGCCATAGTAGAAGCGCACGAAGCTGGGGATTATAGCGCCAGGGGTCTCTGGAGCGCGAACCTGGCCTACATGAGAACCCTAGGCGCCCGCCAGGCATCCCTCGACATATTCAGGATATTCCTCCAGTGCCTCTCCAACGATGACATAGAGTTCGGGCTCCGCCACGGCATAATGAGGGCCGAGGACGCCTACGAGACCAGTGTGACCGGCGAGCTGAAGGCAAACCTGGGGATCCTCGACAAGATATCCATCCTCCTGAAAAGCCTAGGCAGGCCGAGCCTGCTGCCGAAGCTCGTCCTGGTGGCCCGGTACATGAGCAGGATTAAGGGCCTCTACCAGAGGTACCCCGAGGCTCCGGAGGGCCTGGCGCGGTGGGTGGCGGAGGTCGAGGAGCTGTACTCGGAGTACAAGAGAGCCCTAGGAGTCGACTGGTAGGGGCTTGAGGCGCAGGACCATGATATAGGCGTCCTCTCCATCCATGTAGTAGCCCCTAACCCTCCTAGCCTTCACAAACCCGTACTTCTCGTATAGGTGTATGGCCACGTCATTCGACACCCTCACCTCAAGGTATATGGATTCGACATCATAGACCTCCCGCATCACGCGTATAGTCTCCTCGAGGAGCGCAGAGCCTATGCCCCTGCCCCGGTACTCCTCGAGAACGGCTATCGAAACCAGATGCCCTACCCTGCCGACATCAGGGCTTCGGGGGCGGAACTGCGTCAAGACGCTCTTCAGGCTCTTGAGCCCCCTACCCAGGGGTGAGGCCTCCTTCTCCTCCAACTCATTTGCCAGACCCCTGAGAACGGGATCCGCGACGGTCTCAACCCTACTCATGGCGTAACCCACGACTCGCCCGTCGGCCTCGGCAACTACGAAGGCCTCCGGCCACCTCTCTAGGATATACTTAAAGAAGCCATACCAGTAATTCTCTGGCAAGCTCCTGTAGTTGACCTCCATGACCTGGGTGAGGTCCTCCTCCCTAGCCCTCCTGATGACGTAGCCCTTCCCGCGTCTGCTCTGCGGGGGGTTCAAGACGCACACGCCAGGGCACCCCCCGGCTTGTGGTGAACGCTAGACTCAATAAAGCGTGCCACGCAACGGCCTAAATGGGGCTTCATGGTGCCGCATCCCACGCATAGCATCGTTGGCGAGTACAGCGACTCCCTGAGGGGTAAGTGCGTGGTTCTCGGTGTGACCGGTAGCGTGGCCCTCTACAGGTCCCTCGACACAGCCCGCTGGCTGCTGCGTAGGGGGGCCCGCGTGAGGGTAGTGATGACCAAGCCTGCTGCCGAGTTGGTGTCGCCCAAGATGTTCCACTGGGCAACGGCCGAGGAACCCATTGTAGACCTCACGGGGAGGGTCGAGCATATAGAACTAGCATCCGAGTGCGACTCGATGCTGGTAGCGCCAGCTACGCTCTCAACGATGTCTAAGATAGCCTATGGGATAACGGATAACCCCGTCGCCCTGACTGCGGTCTCGATGAGGTCTGAGGGCAGGCTCGTGGCTATAGCCCCGGCAATGCACTCCAACATGGCATCGAGCCTCCAGTACGAGCAGGCCATCGCCGCCTTAGTTAGGCAGGGCTACGTGGTCATCCCCCCGCACTTCGAGGCTGGGGTGGCTAAGTACAGGGACCCCAAGCTCCTGGCGAGGCTCATGGCCTCCCTAACGCTCCGCGGCAGGGATCTCGAGGGCCTCAAGGTCCTGGTGACCGCGGGGCCTACAAGAGAGTGGCTCGACCCGGTGAGGTTCATCTCCAACCCCAGCAGCGGCCTCATGGGCCTCGAGGCCGCGCTGGAGGCATACGCCCGGGGGGCCGAGGTGAAGCTCATCCACGGCCCTATGAGTATGGAGGTGCCCAGCCTCATCGAGTCCACCGCTGTTGAGACCACCGAGGAGATGGCTGCCGCTGTTCGAGAGGCCACGGAGAAGACTCCCTTTGACGTGATAGTCGCCGCCGCTGCTCCGGCGGACTTCCGCCCGGCCTCCAGGCGGGACTCCAAGATCCGGAGCGGGGCACCCCTCGAACTCAAGCTGGAGCCCACGCCGAAGGTTATAGGCTCCATAGCCAGGAGGCCCCGCGTGCTTGTAGCCTTCGCCGCCGAGACCGCGGCGGGGCTAGAGGAGCTCGAGTCCCTCGCCAGGGCGAAGATGGAGAAGTATGGGGCCGACGTGATTGTCGCGAACATAGTCGGGCTACCGGGCCTGGGGTTCTCCGCGGAGAGGGAGGAGGGAGTCATCATGGCTAGGTGGGGATTTAAGAGGTCCTTCGAGTCCATGCTTAAAGAGGATATAGCCAGGCTAATATTCGACCTAGTACTGGAAGCGCTCAGGGGTGGTGGGGTTGGCGAGAGTCACACTTGACAATATAGTCAAGCTGGACTACTCCCTCGTTGAAAGGGAGCTAGTGGAGTTCCTCAAGGGGGTCCTCGAGGAGTCGGGTGCCAAGGGCTTCGTAGTAGGCCTGAGCGGAGGTGTGGACTCGGCGACGTCCTTCTACCTAGCCTTGAAGGCTGTAGGCAGGGATAAGGTGCACGTGCTCGTGATGCCGGACTCCACCGTCACCAAGAAGGAGGATGAGGAGGACGCGCTCAACCTAGCCCGGCAGGCCGGCGTAAGGGTTCACAGGATAGACATAGCGCCGATAGTGGACGTGTTCAAGGGCGCCATACCCATCTACGGGGGAGACGAGGAGGATAGGGTGCCCCTCGGCAACCTTAGGGCTAGGATAAGGATGTGCCTCCTCTACTACTACGCCAACAAGCTAGACTACCTGGTCCTCGGCACCACGGATAGGAGCGAGTGGCTCATAGGCTACTTCACGAAGTATGGTGACGGCGCGGTTGACGTGGAGCCGATCATAATTCTCTACAAGAGCCAGGTCAGAAGGCTGGCCTCCCACCTAGGGGTCCCGGAGAGGGTGGCCTACAAGCCTAGTAGCCCCGGCCTATGGCCGGGTCACATGGCGGAGGCCGAGCTGGGCGTCAGCTATGACGAGGTCGACCTGGTGCTCCACTCGATATTCGACCTTGGCCTGAAGCCCGAGGAGGTCCCGGAGGCCACGGGAGTCTCGAGGAAGGTCGTAGATAGGGTCCTGGAGCTGTACAGGGTCAACGAGCACAAGAGGAAGCCCCCGCACTCCCCCAGTCTCGATATA
>JALWEW010000051.1 GCA_027039295.1 Acidilobaceae archaeon | reverse complement strand
CCCAACGCTGCTGGCTTCAAGGATGGGCTGCAACCTGTGCGTCAGCAATAGAGGAGTGAGGAGCGGGGAATGGGATTCACTACCTCGACGTAGAGGAGTACCTCGATTGTAGAAGGAGTGGAAGACTCGCATATCAGTCCACTCAGGAGGCATTAGAGGAGCATGGGGGCAGTAAAGGAGGCGGAGTCCCCAGGTGGTGCGGGGGGTGGGATTTGAACCCACGCAGGCCTACGCCATCGGGTCCTGAGCCCGACCCCTTTGGCCAGGCTCGGGCACCCCCGCACCACGTGGGACGGGGCTCCGAGGTCTGCCTGTCGTCCAGCGGGTCTTAAAGAGTTCTGCCTCACACGCTGGGGAGCTTGGAAGCTCGGG
Source organism: Acidilobaceae archaeon (assembly GCA_027039295.1). Lineage (GTDB taxonomy): Archaea > Thermoproteota > Thermoprotei_A > Sulfolobales > Acidilobaceae > Calypsonella. The sequence continues at coordinate 3,889 of JALWEW010000051.1, read as the reverse complement.
GTCAACGCTGGTTTAAGCGTAGATAAAAGGTAGCCTGTCCTTTTAACTGGTCAAACAATCTTGGGCTCGATACTAGCCTGCGGTGTTACTCGCTCTTAGGGAGCGGATACATGGGGTCGTCCGCTGGGGGAGCGTCTGGCTTTGATGTAGTCGTTGTTGGAGCGGGGCCCGCAGGGGCTACTGCTGCCTACCTCCTTGCCAGGGATGGCTTCCGGGTGTTGCTGGTCGAGAGGGGTAGGGGGGCTGGTAGCAAGACGCTCTACGGCGGCCGAGTGTACGCTGGCCCCCTACGTGAGGTGTGGCCGGGCCTCGATAGGGAGGCCCCCGTGCATCGGTGGGTGAAGGTCGAGAGGCTGGCGGTGGTTGAGGGTGAGAGGGGGCTTACCCTCGAGTACAGGACGCCTAGGGCATGCTCCTTCACTGTGTACCTCCCAGAGCTTGTTAGGTGGATGGTCGGGAAGGCCGTGGAGGCTGGCGCGGTCTTCGTAGATGAGGTCCGAGTTGACTCGCTTATTGTAGAGGATGGCAGGGTGAGGGGTATTAGGGCGGGCCCCGATAGGGTTTACGCCGATGTTGTCGTGGACGCTGAGGGGGTCAACAGACTCCTCCTCGAGAGGGCTGGCATAGTCGAGCCATTGAAGGCCTGGAGGGCTCCCGTGGCCCTTGGCGTAAAGGAGGTCATAAAGCTGGGAGAGAAGGTCATCACCGAGAGGTTCGGCCTCGACGATGATAGGACGGGCGCTGCCTGGATAGTGATGGGCGACGTCACCGGAGGCCTGCCCGGGGGAGGCTTCGTATACACCTTCAAGGACACTGTCTCTCTAGGCATAGTCCTGAGGCTGGGCGAGGCCTACAGAGAGGCGGGGAGGCCGCCGCTGGAGACGGGGCCCTACGTGCTGGTCGAGAGGCTCAGGATGCACCCGCTCCTCCGGGGATTCCTTGCTGGCGGTGACGTCGTGGAGTACGGGGCGCGCCTGACCATTGAGGGGGGCCTAGCCTTCATGCCGGAGCACCTTGCATACGATGGCCTGGTCATAGTCGGTGACGCCGCGGGCTTCATACTTAACACAGGCTACACCGTGAGGGGCGTAGACTACGCGGTCTACAGCGCTAAGCTAGCCGCGGAGGCGATCAGGAAGTCTCTAGAGGCCGGTGACACGTCGGCAGAGGCGCTACGGCTCTACGAGAGGCTTGTGAAGAAGAGCTTCATCTACGAGGAGCTCAAGAGGCACTGGGCATCGCTAAAACTCATGGCTGAGTGGCGCTTGACAAGGAGGTACTCCGAGGCTATCCTACAAGCGGCGTCCAAGCTCTTCGAGGCTGAGTACACGCACCCGACACCCTGGAGGGCTACCAGGGAGGCGCTCCGCGAGAAAGGTCTCACGCTGCCGGGCGCAGTCAAGACCCTAGCCAGGGTGGTGAGGGGCCTATGACCGAGCCCGGCCCCCGGGAGGGGGTGAAGCCTATGAAGCTCGATGATCTCCTAGGCAGGAACATTTACGATGTCGACGAGGAGCCACATATAATTGTGGACTACGAGAAGTGCGACCAGTGCAACGCCAAGCCCTGCCTGCACCTGTGCCCTGCTGGCTGCTACACCCTCGCCGAGGGGAGGATCCTGTTCAGCTACGAGGGCTGCCTCGAGTGCGGGACGTGCAGGGCAATATGCCCGATGGACGCTGTCAAGTGGTCCTACCCCAAGAGTGGCCGGGGCGTCTTCTATAGGTTCACATAGAGGTGAATGCCTTGAGGATAGTCGTTGGGGTGAAGTGGGTCCCGAATACCCAGGCAGTCCGGTTCGACCCAAAGACGGGCACCCTCATAAGGGAGGGAGTTCCATCCGTGGTTAACCCACACGACCTCCAGGCGGTGGAGTTGGCCCTCCGGCTCAAGGAGTCCTATGGGGGTGAGGTCATAGCGCTGACGATGGCTCCCCCCTCGGCCAGGGAGGGGCTCGAGCACGTCCTAGGCATGGGCGTTGACATCGGGGTCCTCCTCACGGATAGGGTCTTCGCCGGGGCCGACACGCTTGCCACGAGCTATGTGATAGCGAAGGCTATAGAGAAGATCTCCAGGGAGAGGGGCCCAGTTGACCTCGCAGTCTTCGGCCAGGAGACCATAGACTCCAGCACGGCCCACATAGGAGCGCAGACCGCCAGCTGGCTCGGGTGGCCCTACATATACTACGTGACAAGCGTCGACGAGGTCGGAGAGGGCTATGTGAGGGTCACCAGGTACCTGGAGGATAGAGTGGAGAAGTATGAACTCAAGTTACCGGCAGTCCTCAGCGTGGCCATGAAGGCGTTCAAGCCAAGGCCGGTCAGGCTAGCCTACAAGCTCAGGGCACGGCTCGAGGACCCGATACTCGTATGGACCAACAGGGAGCTAGGCCTTGACCCCCGCTGCGTGGGCCTCCGCGGCTCACCTACTAGGGTGGCCAGGATAACCTTCACACCGGAGGTGCCGAGGAAGAAACTCGTCTACAAGCCGAGGGACGCTGATGACGCGGTCAGATGGCTAATCGAGCAACTACTGAAGGACGAGAAGGCCTCCAAGATACTTAGAACGGTCCTGGGCAAGGGGTGACTCGGAGTGGAGACCCTCGAGTGCGAGAGGCTGTGCCCCGAGTGGCCATGCGAGGACCCCCGCGAGTACCGGGGGGTATGGGTCGTCGGTGAGGTGGTGGACGGCGAGTTGAGTGAGGCCAGCCTGCAGATGCTCACACCAGCCATTAAGATAGCCTCGAAGCTGGGCGATACCATCACGGGGATCCTGATTGGCCGCGGCGTGGAGGGCCACGCTAGGCTCTTCATAGAGCACGGCGCGGACCGGGTGATAGTGGTCGACAAACCAGAGCTTGAGGTCTACTACCCCACAACCTACGGCCAGGTCATAGTGGACCTGGCTAGGAGGTACAAGCCAGCTGTGATACTGATACCGGCAACCATGAGGGGTAGAGAGCTGGCTCCCTACGTCGCCAACACCCTACGCACGGGCATAACCGCTGACTGCACGGACTTCGATGTCGACGAGGATACGGGGGAGGTAGTGATGATCAGGCCCCCCTTCGGGGCAATACTGCTCGCGCACATAAAGACTCCGCATAGGAGGCCCCAGATAGGCACGGCCAGGCCCAACGTGTTCCCCGTGCCCCCACGCCACGAGGGTAGGAAGGGTGATATAGTAAGAGTCGACGACATAGAAGTCAGGGATCCCGGAGCGCGCCTCTTAGGAGTCGAGGTCATACCCAGGAGCGAGAAGCCCATAGAGAAGGCCGAAGTCATAGTCGCTGGGGGCAGGGGGGTAGGGGGCCCCGAGGGATTCAAGCTCCTAGAGGATCTCGCGAGGCTCCTCGGGGGAGTCGTGGCAGGCAGTAGGAAGGCTGTTGATGCCGGGTGGATACCCCACGAGAAACAGGTAGGCCAGACCGGTAAGGCCGTGAAGCCAGTGCTCTATATAGCAGTAGGCATAAGCGGCGCCGCCCAGCACATGTTCGGCGTGAGAGAGGCCGGGGTCATAGTTGCTATAAACAAGGACCCCGACGCACCGATATTCCGCCAGGCAGACTACGGCATCGTGGCGGACTACAGGGAAGTCGTACCGAGACTCATAGAATACCTCAAGAGGGCCTCTGCCGCGAGGTAATAGGAGATAATTTGGTTGGCTAACCCGAAGAAGATGCTAGGGCATGTATATTTCGTGGTATTGTAATAGATAGACTACGCGACGAGGCTTCAAGGGACGAATCTTCCCCTATCCCTATTCCTGGATACCAAACGGGGACACCCGCGTCAAGGGCAAGGCCAGCTTCACCGCCCTAGAGGAGCTGCCCCCGAAGGCCCTGGACGCCATAGTCGCCGGGTGGGAGTCGGGCGGGAGCATAGTATAG
>JALWEW010000050.1 GCA_027039295.1 Acidilobaceae archaeon | reverse complement strand
CGCCGAAGGGCGAGAAGAAGGCCTACGTAAGACTCTCACCGGAGTACAACGCCTCGGAGGTAGCCACGAGGCTAGGCCTCGTAGCCTAGCCCATCCCGCACCTCATCGATAGGCACCTGACACGCAGGTGTTACGCACTACTAACCAGCCTGGCGGCCAGCTAGGATCCTCTCCGGAGAGGCTCTCCTCGGCGCGCTGGTACGGTTTAGTGGAGGATGAGGGCTCGGCGTTACTGCGCGCTCTGCCCAGGCTGAGCGCCTCCCTGCTTCTCGACGATCTCCATGACCTTCTCGGCTATAGATAGGAATGCCTTCGAGGCCTTGGAGTCGGGGTACTCGAGGAAGAATATCTTGCCCGCATCGTTGGCCTCCCTTATCCTGGGGTCTATCGGTATCTCGCCCAGGTAGGGTATGTTGAACTGCTCGGCTATCTCCCTGGCGGCGCCCTTACCGAATATGTAGTGCTTGCTGCCGTCGGGGCACTCGAAGTAGGTCATATTCTCGACTATGCCTATTATCGGCACGTTCAGCTTCCTAGCGAATGCCGCCGCCTTGAGGACTACTGACTTAGAGACCTCGGAGGGTATTGTGACGAGTATGACACCCGTCAGCTGCGGGATGAGCTGGGCTATGGTGAGCTGCTCGTCGCCAGTGCCTGGCGGCAGGTCTATGAGGAGGTAGTCTATGCCGCCCCAGTCGACGAAGGCTAGCAGCTCCCTGATGGCGCTAGTCTTCAGGGGGCCCCTCCAGATCACCGGAGTCTCATCCGTTGGGAGTAGGAGGCCCACACTCACAACCTTGAGGCCCGGGGGGACCTCTATGGGCTCTATGGTGCCGTCAGCCCTCGCCGGCAGGCCCAGGCCGGTTGGTAGGCCGAGCATCTTGTGAACGCTGGGGCCGTGTACGTCCGCGTCGAACACGCCCACCTTCCTGCCCTTGACTGCTAGGGCCGCTGCCAGCGAGACGGTGACGAAGGACTTGCCCACGCCCCCCTTGCTGCTCAGCACGGCTATCTTGTACTTTATCTTCTTCATATTCTCGACTACCCTCTTCTGCTGCTCCTGGATAAGCTTCATGCGCTGCGCTACCTCCTTGTAGGAGGACCCGCTGCTCGTGCTGGCCACACTAATCACCGCGGGCCAACCGGTCCGCTAGAGTTTATACGCCTCCGTGCATACATGCGCCCACGCGCGGGGTGGGATGAGCTATTTGCCGAGTGCGGACGGTGATGTCGAGAACGGTGAGGCGACCACCCCTACCCGGCGCTCGGGGCCCGGCCATGACTTGGGTTTTAAGAGCCGACGCCGCCTAGGCTATGCGGAGGAACCCACGCTGAGAGCCGGCCCCTGCCTAGGGGATGTAGCGGAGTGGCTGAAGGCCGTTGACAGGGAGCTCCACGCGGCGGCCCTCACGAGGGAGTACAACTACTACCTGCTCACCTTCGAGACTCCCAGGGGCTTCGAGGTAACCCTCCTACTGCTGGCGTCCGAAGAGTGCATGCGCGTCAGGGGCGTCGCGGTGAGAGCCTGCGGCCCCCGGGTCGAGGCCCTGAAGCCCCTGGCGGGGAGGCCGGAGTTTGTGGTCGTAGATGTCGAGGGCGACTGCGTCACCCTGAGGGCCCCCGCCGACTCGCTCTATAGGGTACTACGGGCCCTCGAGCTGGCGGGGCTCGAGGGGGGCTCCGAGCTAGTAGGCCTAGAGCCGGTCGAGGACCTGGTAGGGGTCGAGGAGGAGTGGTTCAGCGCCCACCAAGGTTTAGGGTGAGGGGCTGGCTGGGGGAAGATGACTTCAAGGCCCTACTGAGGGTAGCCAGGTACATGGGCAGGAGCGACGGCTACTCCCTCTTCGAGCTGGACGTCGCCCGCGCGAGGAGGAACGGGCTCACCCCAAGGGACGTGCTGGCCCTCCTGTCCTCGATCGAGGGCATCGAGCCCTCGGACCTGGAGGCGGTGGAGGAGGCCCTGAAGGCGGAGGCGGGGGTGAGGCTCGAGTACCAGCCCGGCGGGTGGCTGCTGATATCCTCGAGGCTCCGCCTCAAGGATCTATTCGAGGGCCTGGGCTTCAGGCCCTCCTACGACCCGTCGAGGAGGGCCTTCAGGGTCAGGGCCTACCTCTACAGGGAGGTCTCAGAGCACCTCGCGGGCAAGGGGGTAGTGCTCGACGACAGGCTCGGCCTCCTATCCGGGGCCAGGATGCCGAGGGCCCCCAGCTTCCAGGGATCCCTGAGGCCCTACCAGAGAGAGGCCCTCGAGGCCTGGGAGCGCAATGGGGGCAGGGGAGTGATAGCGCTACCAACGGGCTCGGGTAAGACTGTGATAGCAATAGCGGCGATGGCCAGGCTCGCCGTCAACACTCTCGTGGTCGTCTACACGAAGGAGCACATATTCCAGTGGATAGAAGCCATCAGGAAGTTCACGGATGCTGGCGCCCTGGTGGGCGCTTACTACAGCGAGGAGAAGAGCCTGAGGCCCATAACAGTCACGACCTACCAGACAGCCTACAGGAAGCTCGACGTGTTCGCGACGCGCTACGCCCTCGTGGTCTTCGACGAGGCCCACCACCTCCCAGCCGACAAGTTCAGGGCGATAGCCATGGGCCTGCCAGCCCCCTACAGGATGGGCCTCTCGGCCACCGTGGAGAGGGAGGATGGGAGGCACGAGGAGATATTCCCCATAGTGGGGGGAGTCGTATACCACACCAGCCCCGGCAGGCTCACCCAGGAGGGCTACCTGGCCCCATTCCAGATACGCCGCGTCCCCGTGGAGCTGCCGCCCAAGCTGAAGAGGGAGTACCAGAGGCTCCGCCGCCGCTACAGGGCCCTAGTCGGGGGCCTCAGGTTCGAGGAGGTCCTGAGCCTAGCCAGGAGGGGGGATGAGAGGGCCGTAGAGGCCCTGAGGATCCACTCCCAGATGAGGAGCCTGATATACGAGAACCCGGCGAAGATAGACGCTATAGAGCGCATAGTCCGGGAGGAGCTATCCAGGGGGTCCAAGATCATAGTCTTCACCCAATACAAGAGGCAAGCCGAGGAGCTAGCCGAGAGGCTGGGGGCGCACCTGATACACGGCGACATGGACGCCGCCCGCAGGAGGAGGGAGCTAGAGGAGTTCAAGGCCGAGCCAAGCGGGGTCCTCGTGGTAACCACTGTGGGAGACGAGGGCCTAGACATACCCGACGCCAACGTAGGCATACTAGCCTCGGGCACGAGCTCCAGGAGGCAGTTCCTCCAGAGGCTAGGAAGGCTCCTAAGGCCAGCCCCCGGGAAGAAGGCGGTCCTTTACGAGGTAGTAACAGCGGGATCCCCCGAGGAGATGCAGTCAAAGAAGAGGAGGGGCTCCATATACTAGGGCTGCAGGACACCCGAAATAAAGCCCGGCCACAAATCCACCCAGAGGGGGCAGCCGGGTCGTCTAGCGGCCCAGGATGCGGGGCCTTGGCCCCCGTGACCGGGGTTCGAATCCCCGCCCGGCTGCCACTTCCCTTCTCCATTCTCCCTCTAGGCTGCCTGTGGGGAGAGCCTGGAGGGATCTAGGGTGTACCCGATGCATAGGCCCTCCTCGAGGCAGGCCTTTAGGGCCGCGCCGTTCATTATGGCGTAGGCCTCGCCTCCACGCACTATGACCTCTGAGGCCCCCAGCCTCTCAGCGGCCTCGATGGCCTTGGCTGGCTCTAGGCTTAGCCGGGCCTTGTAGATGGGCTCCTCTATCCTCCAGGGGTCCGAGAGGTCGTAGTACCTAAGCAGCCTCCCAGCTGCTAGGATGGCCGCGCCCCTCACGCCGCCGAGCTGTGGGGGTAGTATGTGGGTCGCCGCTATGACGGGCCTCCGCCTGGACTCCTCCGCTAGTAGGCTCGCCACTTTTGAGACTGTTGCGGGGTCTAGGTTGGCGAATGGCTCATCGACGAGGAGTATCCGCGATGGCGTGGAGAGCGCGATGCATAGTAGGAGCTTCTTCGCGGTCCCACTGCTCAGGGCCCATGTTCTCCTATTTAGGAACTCGCTTAGGCCCAGCTTCTCAGCAAGCTCCCAGGCCCTCTCCACGCTCGCCCCAGCTATTGAGGCGGCGTACTCTATGTACTCCCTGGCGCTCATCCAGTAGGGCAGCTCCTCGTCACCTATAAGCCCGGTTACCGGGGGCCTCCGCGGCGCCAGGCCCCTGTAGATGTCGACTCCCCCCACTACGACCCTCCCCCTACTCGGCCTCCGCAGCCCAGCCACTACCTTGAGCATCGTCGTCTTCCCCGAGCCATTAGCGCCCAGGAGGAGCGTCAGCCCCCCGCCGATCCTGAGGGTCACGCCGGCGAGGGCCACAGTGGGCCCGTAGCGGACCCACACGTCCTCCAGCTCCACCACGGGCCCGCTCACAGCTCCCTCCCCCTCCACGAGCCTGCGAGGAGGAGTAGGGGCACCACTACCAGGGCCGCGGCTACGTGGTACCAGAGGAGCCTCGGGATTGGAGTGAAGGGCACCGCCAGCTTCAGCGGCAGGGACTCGAAGGCCAGCTGGGCCCGGATCCCCATGGTAGACACGGCGACCACGGCGGCGGGGGCCGCTACCAGGAGAGTGTAGGACAGCCTGCCGAGGGCGATGCCCAGTAGGGCCGTGGCACCGCCATACACCAGCGCCACTATGACACCGCTCGCCAGCGAGCCGGCCACCAGGGGGTAGAGGGTCCCGAGGGCTACGCTGGGGTCCACGAGCACCCCCAGTAGGATCCTGGCGGAGGCGTATGGCAGGGCCACGAGGGCTACCAGTGAGGCGAGCTTGTAGGCCTGCAGCCTAGCCCTTCCAGCCCCTAGCAGGTAGAGCCTCCTGTCGAGTCCGGACTCGTGGTGGTAGCCGTAGAGGATAGCGGCTACTATGACTGCGTAGAGGGCTAGTATCACGTAGGCCTGCAGGGGAAGCTCCGAGACCCTGAGCAGGAGTGCCCTCGGCGAGATGTTGGTAATGCAGAAGCCGCCGAGCTTGCAGGGCCTCTGGGCCATGGAGTAAGTGTAGAGTAGGACCCACGCTATAGCCGCTGAGACCGCGTAGAGGTAGCTAGCCTCCAAATGCCACGCCCAGAGGCCCCCGCGCCTCCCACGCACCCAGAAGCCCAGAGCCGCAAGAGCGGCCCCAGCCAGGGCGAGGGCCAGCCCCGGGGCCACGAGGCCCCTCAGGGAATCCCTGCCACTCGAGCCGCGGCCCGAGACGAGCAGGCTCAGCCCCCTACAGGCCCTCCCGCCTCGTAGCTCGATGGTTACATTGTAGATCCTGGGATCCCCCAGGCCTACCCTGCCCGACAAGCTCCCGGCTACATTCGATGCCGAGGCCCTCCACGATTTCCCTCCTCCCGCCACGTTGACGCTGGCGTTGTAGAAGCACTCGCCACTGGCAACTAGCTCAATAGTGTCGCCCCTCCACCCGTACACGTAGAACTCCTGGGCGATGGGCGCGCCCCCTTCGCCGCTGGCTACGACCCTGAAGCCCCCGGGCACGATGACGCTATGGTATACTACCACCACGCCAGCCCCGAGGGCGAGGGCTAGGAGCCCCAGCGCCGCCAGGGGCCTCCTGGTAGCGTAGAGAGGCACAGCCACCGCCAGGGCCAGGAGCGCCGCTGCGCCCAAGGCCCTAGGCCAGCTCAGCCCGGCGCGGGCCTCCACAGCCAGGAGGCTCGGAGCACCAAGGCCTCGGGCCTCCACGAGCCTAGCCGAGAGGGGGGTCCCCGTGAGGCTTCCAACGCTGAGCCAGACATGCCCTGTTCCAGTGGAGTTGGCGAGCCTCTCCCAGGCGAGGCCGGCCACGACGCTCAGGCCCCTATTCAGGAAGAGGGGGGAGGAGGCCTCGAGCAGCACCCCTTTTGACTTACTGTACACGTAGACAGTATCCCTGAGCTCGTATGCTGGCACGAGCAGTCTGCCATCGACTCTAACGGCGATTACACTGCCTACCATCTTTAGAATCCTGACCCCGGCTATGCTGAGGTTATAGGAGGTCTCATTGATGACGCCGACCCCCCAGTACCTGGGATGCCCCGAGAGGTAGTTTGTGAGGGATAGGTAGGCCTTGTTTGTTATCCACACAACGCTGTCATTAACTTTCACCATATCATAGCGTGAGAAGCGTGACCTTACCAGTTTAGCTAGCCTCAGTGCATCACTAGGCGAGGAGGTGACGAGGACGGTGTAAGCACTCATGGTTAGCCCTCTAACTGCTGGAGTGCACGTCGTGTCGAAGTATGGCACCCTCCCGAGGCCCCTCACCGTATAGTTGAGCCTCGTCCCCACGCTGGTGTTGATGCCATACAGGCCGGCATACCCATCGGGGGCAACATTATACCTCTTCTCATAGAAGAGCTTGGCCTCCTGGTCCATCGGCTTCTCGTAGAGGTACATGTACCCCGTACCATTAACGAGCGGGGGGAGGAGGTAGGGGAAGTCCCACTCATAGCGGCCCTCGGAGTCCAGGACAGCCCAGCGCCCCCAGTCAACACGGCCAGAAGCGCTAACGTTGAACCTCCCGATGTACACGGCTACGCCCTCAAAGCGAGCCCTCTCGTAGGTAACATTGAAGCCCTCGAGGCTCCCCCTAGCCCCAATGCTAGCCAAGATGTTACTCGCTAGCCTCCGCGCGGCGCTAGGGGGGCCATAGCATGCTAGCATGGCATTCCTGAAAACAAGGGACTCCCGAAGGTTGGTGTTCCACACCTCTACTATGGCGCTGATATTGCTAGCGTAGATATAGCAGCTTTCATTATAGAGGGGCGCTCCTAGGGGGCTGACTCTCACAATCAGTCGGGGCTCGTAGCCTCTGAGACCCAGTTTGCTGGCAACTAGTCCTCCTAGGGCTCTGAGATCGCTGGAGTACGTATTACTTATTGTTTTGATATTATTTATGAAACTTCCTAGGTGAGAGTAGACTCCTTCGTGGGAGTGAGATTCAATAGGCGTATAGGCATACACGAGTTCTAGAGCCTTGGGGAAACCTTGAGGTCTAATCTGAGCTGAAGTTGAAGTCGATACTAAAAGAGCATATTGAAATAATATTAGTATAACTAATAAAAAGAATAAAGCAAATTTAAAGTTAGTATTCATACCTCTATGCAACTTTATCTTCACTACTCTCTTCACTCCTCTATCCCCTGCAGAGCCCGCAATAACCCCCTAGCGTCGCTGAGACACTCGCGTGTGCTTCGCATATGGAGCCGGACGCCCCTATGAAGGCACCTGTATCGCCAGTACCGAACGCGTGAAAGACATATGCGCTGTCTACAGTGTTTAGCGGTATCACACCACTCACGCCAGGGCCGTACTGGCTGCACAGGCAGTATGAGAAATCAGCTTCCAGCGGATTCAAGCAGCCCTCACCAGCTACCGCACGGGAGCTAGCTCCGCCCGCAGAGGTCTCGGGAGTAGGTCCTTCTACAGATGCTGTTGCATCGACGAAATTACCATATACATCGTGGTCCTTTGCGTAACAGGTCGTATGAGGCGGCTGCAAAGGCTTAACGCTGGAGGCCCTCGCCGCTGGTGCTAGTAGGATTGCTGTGAAGGCTGCTAGTACCACTATTGCTAGGAGGGGCGCCGCGATACCTCCTCTACTGGCTGGTGGCCTCACGCTGCGGCACCCCCGAGGGGCGCCATATCCCTTTATGAAGGTATTGATATATATATGTATCATTATGCAAATTCTATAAAGTAGAGCTGGTGCTGGAGCGTGTCTCGGCTGGCCTTTGGCATGGTAGGCCTTCGGCTATGCCTAGGCCGTCGTGGAGTACTATGCACCCCTCCTCTAGCATTCTCATGCGTAGGGGATCCCCTAGCTCGCTTCTCTCTATTACTAGGAGGTCTAGTGGTAGCTGCCTAGGCTTGAGTTTGTATGCCTCTTCCGCTACCCGTAGTGGGTCGGCCTCGTCTAGTATTAGTATTACGTCGTAGTCGCTGTAGGGCTTAGGGGTTCCCCTAGCCCTGCTGCCTATGAGTATTATCGTGGAGCGGGGCTCCCGGAGCTTCAGGCGCTCTACTAGCTGTGAGAAGGCCTCGTCTAGAGTCTCGAGGTCCTCGCGGAGTCTACGGAGGATCCCCCGCCGCATCCTTGAGCCACCCGAGGATTCTCTCCATGTAGTCAACGCACCTACTTGCTATCCTCGAGTCGTAGGTTAGCGTCTTGGAGCCGGGGTAGCGGGCTAGGGTGTAATGGGGGGTTAGAGCGTCTGCCAGCGGGTATAGCTCCCCCGGGACGGCTACACCGGCCTCTTCGAGCGTGTATAGCAGTCTTGAGAGGTCATGCGTGAACACGTGCACACCAGTCAAGGCTACCTGGAACGCCTTCAAGTAAAGCTCCACGGCCTGCTGGGCAGCGAAGCAGGAGGCCCAGTACACGCCTTCCTCGAGGAGCCTACGAGCCTCCCTTCTGAAGAACTCGGCCCTCTCAACCCACTCAGCCGGCAAATAGATCCTCAAACCCTCCGACCCTCTGAACAAGCGTACCCAGCCTGGCTGGCCCGGAGGTAGAGGCTCCTAACCCACCGCGTATCCATGAGGAGTTTATAGTTTTCAGTGAGAGCAATCCCATGACTAGACGGGGGTAAGGCCCTGGCTTGAGGGGGCTCCGACTGCTTGCCGTGTCTGTTTTCCTCGTCCTCCTCGTTCTAGTAGTCATTGCGGCCTTGGCTGCCCCTGAAGGGTATGACACTAACAGGGCTTACAGGGCCGTCTCGGAGTACGTCGTTAGGGGTGTATACAATGGCTCCAGGGTTGATTTGAGGGTCGCCTGCGTGGGGCGCTTCGAGCTTAGGGTGGTAGGCGTTCAAGAGCAGTATAACCTGGTCAAGCTGGAGTCGAGGCTCCTCGAGCCGGTTAGGTGCGGGGCTAAGGGCTCCCGGGGCCCCCTGAACGTGACACGCATCGAATCAGAGGCCCGGCGGGCCCTCTATGCTTTCTTCCACCTGGAGCGCGGGAATGAGAGTGTCTTCACCACGTTCTACTATCAGAGCAGGCCGGGCTCACTCTACATAGCCCCCGGCCTCCTCGAGGACGCCCCAGGCCTCCTCAGGGGTGCCACGGAGAGGTTCTACTTTGACTACAACTACACCACGGGAGCCCTCAAGATGAGGATCCTAACAGTCCATACGCTGGCCTCGTCATATGATAGGCGCAGCGGCCTTCTCGAGTACTACCGAAGCGCGTGGAGGAGCCGTGTGGTGTACCTCAACGGCACCTCGGACTACCTCTATGTCAACAGCCTGGAGGTCAGGTCAGGCCTCCTACCACCGCTGGCCCTCTACAAGGGCCTAATCCTGGAGGTTCTAGCTGCGGCGCTCGCGGCCGTGGCGGTTGGCGAGTACCTCGCTATCAGGAGGCTCCGTGGGAGGATCCCCGCAGGGGGCGGGGGATCAGAGGGTCTCCACGCTGACTCCGAGGGATTCGAGTAGCTCTACGAGCCACCTCCTGGCGGCTGATTTGAGCGACTTCTTGTGCACTAGCGCGGTACCCGGCCTCCGGGGCCATGTCTTCTCGATGGCTTGTCTTACTACGTCTGGCGTTATGCCCTCCTGGATCGCGTACCTTGGTATAATGTGGCCCATGCAGTAGGGGCCGTCTAGGTGTATCTCGGTGAACTTCCTGGGATAGTGGCTCTCCCCGAAGCCCGCGGCGGCCTCGCACTCCTCCACTCCATGCTCGAGCACGTGCAGCACAGCCCTCGCCATGGCCTCCCTGGCCCTCCGGTCCCTCCACCTATCGGGGGTGCTACCGATCTCGATGAAGACCAGGGGCTTCCCGGGCCTCGTGGGGCCGTGGTGGGTGGCCTCGAGGCTGACCTCGTACTCGCCCAGGAGCCCCGCCTCCTCGGCCTCCCTCCGGTAGGCCCTCAGGAGGGCCCTCGAGAGGGGTGGGGCGCTCACGCTGAGCACCCGGGGCTCGCCGCCCAGCGTGCGGCTCGTGGGATTGCCCGTGTGGTGCACGGTCAGGCTCGGCCTCCCGCTGGAGGAGCTGTGCCTCGAGAGTATCACCACAGCGTCGGCGTGGGGGTCGGGGGTCTCATCTATGAACTCCAGGTTAACGGTGTCCTCCTCGTAGCCGGCCAGGTAGGCCCCGCCGGCCACCTCCAGCCTGTAGCACTCCACGGCGCGGGGGCACTCGGCCTCTTCGTGGCTGGCGAGGCCCAGGATCTCCCTGGCGGCCCCGGAGCCCGCGGGGTCCCTGACGCTATAGGCTAGAGCGAGCCTAGGCCTCAGCAAGCCAGCGGGCACCTATGGGCCGGGTTAATGCGTTCGCTTTAAACTTGAATCCACACACCCAGCGTGATGGGGGTGGGAGTGGTGGCTAAGCCCAGGCTCTTCGTTACCAGGCAGCTCCCCGGCGACGCTCTCAAGAGGCTGGAGGAGTACTACGATGTAGTCCTGTGGCCCGAGTACCAGGCCCCGCCCTACGAGAAGCTCCTAGAGGAGGCCAGGAGGAGCGACGCCCTAGTCACACTCCTCACTGATAGGGTCGACTGCAACCTGATAGAGTCGTCCCCCCGCCTCAGGATCATAGCCCAGTACGCGGTGGGCTACGATAACATTGACATCGACTGCGCGACGAGGCACGGCGTCTACGTCACGAACACCCCTGGAGTGCTGACCGATGCGACCGCCGACCTGACGTGGGCCCTCATACTCGCAGCCGCTAGGAGGATAGTGGAGGCCGATAGGTTCGTGAGGAGTGGGGAGTGGTACAAGACCCGCACGGGCTGGCACCCGATGATGATGCTAGGCGTCGAGGTTCACGGGAAGACCCTCGGTATCATAGGGATGGGCAGGATCGGTAGGGCCGTGGCCAAGAGGGCCAAAGGCTTCGACATGAGGGTGATCTACTACGACGTCGTGAGGCTCCCAGAGGAGGTGGAGAGGGAGCTTGGCGTCGAGTACGCGCCTCTCGAGAAGCTCCTGGCAGAGGCTGATATAGTGACTATACACACCCCCCTAACGCCCGAGACCGAGGGCCTCATGAATAGGGAGAGGATTAGGATGATGAAGAAGGGCGCCATACTAGTGAACACGGCCCGCGGCAAGATAGTCGACCTGGACGCCCTAGTAGAGGCACTCAAGGACGGCCACCTGGCAGCGGCTGGCCTAGACGTCTTCCCGGAGGAGCCCCTGCCACCGGATCACCCGATAACGAAGCTGGACAACGTAGTGCTAACCCCACACATAGGGAGCGCCACCTGGGAGACCCGCACGAGGATGGCTGATCTAGTCGCGGAGAACCTGATAGCATTCTACAAGGGCCAGGTGCCCCCCACACTCGTGAACAAGGACGTGGTGAAGGTCAGGCCGCCCGGCTTCGCCTGAGGGAGGGACGCATGAGCGGCGGGGAGCCCGAGGAGAGGCTGAGGGAGTACGAGGAGGGCATGGCGAGGGCGCGCAGGCTCGTGGTCGAGGACATAGATAAGCTGTGGATAGAGTATGATAAGCACAATGACATACTCTACATCAACTTCGGCACGGAGGAGGCCGATGAGAGCGTAATGATAGACGATGACGTGATAGTAAGGATGAGGGAGGGCAAGCTGGTGGGTATAGTGATAAATAACTTCTCCAGGAGGGCTGGCATAGACGTCTTATGATATACGGGTCCTTTTTAATAAATTTATTAAAAAGAGGCGGGGCTGCTAGGCCTCGGTCTTCACCTTCTGGGCGGCCTTCACCATCTCCAGGGCTGCGAGGGGGTACCTCATTATCGTGGCGAAGTCGCCCTTCTCTACTTTGAGCTGCCTCCTCACTATAGCCGTCACCGGGTTCACCTTGCCCTGGATTATGTCTAGCCAGTCCTTTAGCGTGGCTGAGAGCACGTAGGGGGCCTCGGCCTTGCTGGAGTCGTCGTACCACTCAACTCCCTCGCAAGTGCCGTTGTTCAGCTTCAACACGAAACCCGGGCTGGGGCCCTCGCTGCTCTCGACCTTGAAGAGTATGGGCCACACCCACCCCCTGGCGCTCCTCTTGTAGCCCTCGGACTCGTTCAGGGCCTTGCAGTACTCCTCGGCCCACTCCTTACTCGGGAACTTGGGCATCCCACACTCGCCTCCCGAGCCCCTCGTGGGGCGGGTGGGTGGTGGTTAGTATAGGTTGAGTATAAGCTTCTCTATATCCTCCGGGGGCGGGACTATGGGTGCATACGCTATGTCCGGGTCGTGGAACGCCTCCTCCGCAACGCGGGCCGCCACAGCCTCGAGCCTGGACTTCTCGACTCCGAGGTCCCTGAGCCTCTCGGGGGCGCCTACGGACTCGTAGAGCCTGTAGATGTGGCCTGCTAGGTCGTCCCTGTGCTCGGCCCCGTCAAGCTCCTCGAGGATCCTGCGGAGCCTCTCGTACTTAGCCCGGGCCCTCTCGTCGGAGTAGTAGAGTGAGACTATCCTCGGCAGCAGTATGCCCACGGTGGCGCCGTGGTGCGTGCCGAGGGCGGCGCCTAGTGGGTGGCCTATAGCGTGGGCTAGGCCCAGGCCGCCGTTGGTGAAGGCTATGCCGGCCATGGTGGCAGCCGCGTGGATCATGGCTGTTGCCTCCTCGTCACCGTTCAAGGCGTCCTCGAGCCTGGTGAATATGATCTCGGCAGCGCTGAGGGCCAGGGCGTCCGTGAATGGCGTCGCCCCCGTGCTGGCTAGGGTCTCGAGCGCGTGGGTGAGGGCGTCCATGGCGGTCCACACCCTGAGCCTCCTCGGGGCCCCGCCGGGTAGCCTCGGGTCGAGCACGCTGGCGTATGGGACTAGGTCGTAGTGAGCCATCGCAACCTTACGCCTCACTCCCCCGGCCTCCTCGGTTAGGACCATCGCGTGAGAGGCATCGCTCCCTGTGCCGCTCGTGGTGGGCACGGCTATGAGCAGGATCCCGCCCCTATCCAGGCCTAGGGGGTTGAAGGGGGCCACATCGTGGAGGTCGAGGCCCGGCTTCAGGAGCCTCACGAGGGCCGCCTTGACAGCGTCTATAACGCTGCCCCCGCCCACAGCGATGATCGCCTTGGCCCCCGCCTCCCTGGCGAGGGAGGCTATCTCATCCGCAACGGTGAATGGGGGCTCCGGCGTTACCCGGTCGTAGACCCTAACCCTGACGCCGCGCGACTCGAGAGTGCCGAGCAGCTCCTTGAAGGCCTCTAGCCCTGAGACCACCTTGTCCGTCACAACCACAGCGCTCTCGACGCCCTCCTCGGAGAGGATGGCGTGTATCGCGTCCCCAGCCCGCTCGTTCCAGAGGATCTTGCGTGGGAAGCCGTGGAGCACCAAGCCGGCCGCACCGGTGTGAGGGGGGTCTGCGGGGATAAAAGTGGGACTCTAATAACATTGTTATTTTATTCTCTATAAGCCGGTTATGATGTGGGAGAGCGCCTTGGCCGAGGCTGGGAGGCCTCGATTCACCGACGTGCTCGACAGGAGCCCCTGGACCAGGGCCCACACGGTGATGTTCACGGTAATCTCAGCAAACTACATACTCGACGGCATAATGTTCGCCGTAGCCCCCCTG